>JALOMM010000240.1 GCA_025455535.1 Bacteroidales bacterium
TGCAGGCTTATAAAGAGTTTGTCGGCTATCTCCTGGTTGCTCATCCCGTTGCAGATCTCCCTAATTATGTCTGCCTCCCTGGGTGATATCTCATATTTCATGCAGAACTCCTCAAGGTTTTCCTGCTGCTGACCCTGTTCTTCCTTATGATATGTCTCCAGGTCAGCCTGGTATGTGAGATATAGAGGCAGCAGTGTTGTGACGGCGAAGAGGAGGAAGACGAACGCGAGTGCCATCCAGAGGGAATGCGGGAGAAAGACCAGTACTGCAGCCTGCGAGAAAGCGCCTGCAGTGATTATCGTTGCCAGGAAACGTCTGTCTGTTTTGCCGGGGGAGTGTGCTTTACCTCGTAAGAGTTGAAGAGCAGCAACTGCTGAAAACAGGATGACGGAGGCACTGTAGTAGTATTTGAAGAGGGGCAAAACCTCTCCGTATTCCAGATTACGGGCTGCAAAGCCCAGGGCAATGAGAACCCCGAAGTTGACCAGAAGAAAGATTATAACAAGGTAGTTGCTGAACCTGTATCCGGCACTCTCTGACCCGAAACGGAGGAGCATCAGCCAGCCAAAGATGAGGAAAGGCATTCCCAGAAGCAGTGAAATGACAGAGACCGTCGAGAGCAGATCAGGCGTCAGACGGCTGCCGGCAACGGTGACAATGATGAACTGCCCCCATACACCGTAGAAACCGAATGCGAACAGGAAGATAATGTGATAAAACAATGATCTCATGAATGCGACCGGGTTCTCCCTGAGCAGCCGTGAGGCCAGAAGAATACTGCCTGAAGCCAGTGCCGCACAGAAAATGAATATCACAATAATGATCACCTTCATATAGGTCGCCCTCTAAAGTATTGATAAACAATCACTACCAAAGTAGGACTGAGCCTACTAAAGTAGGATTTTAAAAAATCACTACTAAGGTATGAAATCCATCCAAGGTGTTGCCTGTAGATTTGCTTCATCAAATGATTTTTTTCTGAACAGTAAAAAGCAAAACAATGGAAACAAAAAGCACTTATCAATTTGTACCTTCCTTCAGGACCGCTTACGGCACCGGATGGAAGGTGATGACTGACAACTTTCTGAGGTTATTCCTTGTTGTCATCATTCTCGCAGTACTTGTTACGCCGATGTCATTCTTCAACGTGGATTACAAGCTCGACAAAATGGATTTTGATCATTTCCCTTTTGATCCGGAGCATTTATTCAGGTACGGTGCATTTGGAGTCGCTGCCGCATTCATGGGTCTGATGGGCCTTCTCTACTATTTTCTTCTTATGCCCGTATTCAAGTACGGCGGCAAGATGATGTTCGTTCAGGCAGTGCGTCAGAAGGAACCGGATTTTGACATGCTCATCAGCGGATTCCGCAAGAACTATCTTAACATAGTACTTGCAAACCTGCTTGTCACGGCGCTGGTGGGGATAGGCATAATCTGTCTTATCATACCGGGTATTATTATAGGGTGCCGGCTGGCATTTACCGCATACCTTGTAATGGACCGGGGTCTTGACCCCATTCAGGCGGCAGAGGAGAGCTGGAAGCTGACCCGCGGTCACGGATGGAGGATATTCCTCATGGGTTTTGTAGCCTTCTTCATCTATATCGCAGGTTTTATCTGCCTGTTTATCGGAGTACTTGTCTCAGACATGTGGGTAAAATCCTCGTTTGCTACCCTGTATCATTCTGCGCTGATAGAGAAAGGATTGTACCAGGTTGAGGCAGCTCCGGCCCCCGAGGTATAACTGCACCCTGCACATTGCGCCCTGCGCCCTGCGCCCTGCGCCCCGCACACCTATAGCTTTGTAAGCTTGGCGAACCGCAACAGCAGTTTTTTGGATCCGGCAAGTCCGAATTCGATTACTGCTGTTGTGTTTGGGGCCTCGCCCTCGACTGATTTCACCAATCCTTCCCCGAACCGCTCATGCCGTACACGGTCACCTGCAGCCAGGACAGATGAGGGGGCGGGGGCTTCCGTTCTCTGAGCATCCCTGACATTTGCCACCCTGATGAGTTTCTTGTCTGACGGCTTTGTCGTAAAGGGGGGCTCTTTCTCATCCACTGTTCTTGTCCCGTAGCCTGCCGCATGACCCGATGCCCTTCCTGCCGCATGAGGATAGTGGAGGTAGTCATCCTCTATCTCCCCTATGAAACGGCTTGGCGAAGTGCGTTCGAGTGATCCCCATTTGTACCTGTTCAGGGCGTAACTGAGTGTGACACGTCTGCAGGCACGTGTGAGGGCGACATAAAACAACCTGCGCTCTTCCTCGAGCTCGCGCGGATTGAAGAGGTTCATGGCAGAGGGGAAGAGATTCTCCTCGAGGCCGACGATATAGACATATTTGAATTCCAGCCCCTTGGCGGAATGGATAGTCATCAGCGTGACCTTGTCACGCTCCTCAGGCTTCTCCCTGTCCTGGTCAGTGAGAAGTGACACTGACTGCAGCCATGTTGCAATGTCTGCCGGCTCTTCGTTGGTGAGGGCTGCCTCCGTGAATTCCTTTATTCCGTTGAGTAACTCCTGTATGTTTTCAAGCCTGTCAATATCTTCCGGCACCTGTCCCTGCCTCAGCTCCGTGATGATACCACTGGCGGCTGCCATCCTGTTTGCCAGATCATAAGCACTGGCTGTGAGTGCCGATGACATGAAAGGTATTACCACATTTGTAAAGGCTGCCAGTTTGGTCCTCAGTGCCGGCTGCAGATAAGCCGAATAGAGGTCTGTGGAGGAGAGGATGGACCACATGCTGACATCGAGGCTACGGGCGAGATCGGCCAGCTTCTGCACGGTCGTGTCACCTATGCCTCTCTTCGGGTAATTGATGACCCGCTTCAGCGCCTCCTCGTCATCAGGGTTGACAACCAGCCGCAGGTAGGCTATCAGGTCACGTATCTCCTTGCGCTCATAGAATGACTGTCCGCCATAGATCTTATAGGGAATGTTGCGCTTGCGAAGCATCTCTTCGAA
>JALOMM010000043.1 GCA_025455535.1 Bacteroidales bacterium
CCTCTTTGACGGCACCTCCACGGAAGGATGGCGCGGCTACAACAAACCTGCCTTTCCGGAACAGGGATGGGAAATAGTCGATGGTACCCTTCACTGTCTGGGATCCGGAATGGGCGAAGCAGGAGGTGGCGGAGGTGACATCCTGTACGATAAGAAGTTCACCAATTTCCATCTTAAGCTTGAATGGAAGATATCAGAAGGGGGCAACAGCGGTATATTCTACCTGGCACAGGAGAGTCCTGACTTCGATTATATCTGGAAAACAGCCCCTGAGATGCAGGTACTTGACAATGAGCGTCATCCTGATGCCGAGGCTGGCAAGGACGGCAACCGCAAGGCGGGAGCCCTTTATGATTTGATCCCTGCCGTGCCGCAGAATGCAAAGCCTGCCGGCGAATGGAACTCTGCTGAGATAAAGGTCTACAAGGGTTCTGTATGGCATATTCAGAACGGAGAAACGGTCCTTGAATATCACCTCTGGACTCCTGACTGGAATGCACTGGTGGCCGGCAGCAAGTTCCCGGGACTCAATCCTGACTGGGCCAAGGTTGCCGCAGAGGGCTACATAGGCCTCCAGGATCACGGCGATGATGTATGGTACAGGAATATTAAGATTAAAGAGCTTTAAACCAAGCTTGCGCAATAAAGAAAGGGCGTCTCCGGTATATTGCGGGGAGGCCCTTTTTATTTGCGATTTGCGATATGCGATTTATACTCCCTTCAGTCCAATTTCCTCCGCCACCTCTCTCATGCCGGCGATAGCATCTGCTACCAGGTCTTTCAGTTCAACACCCAGATCGGCTGCACCTTTTTCGATCACGCTCCTGTCAACGCCGGCGGCAAACTTGCGGTCATTCCATTTCTTGAGCACTGACTTTGCCTCCATGTCAAGAACGCTTCTTGACGGCCGTACAAGAGCGCTGGTGGTGACCAGGCCTGTCAGTTCATCGATGGCGTAAAGAGTCTTCTCAAGGAGAGTCTGTGGCTGTGCATCTGAACAGATGCCATAACCGTGGCTTATAACGGCCCTGATATAATCCTCGGGCCATCCCTCTTCCCTCATTATCACTTCGGTCATCCTGCAGTGCTGGTCAGGATACATCTCGTAGTCAAGATCATGTATGAGTCCGATAACACCCCACATCTCCTCGTCTTCACCGTGTTTCCGTGCCATATAACGCATCACGGCCTCTACCGAGAGTGCATGCCTGTAGAGGCTCTCTGACTTGTTGTACTTCCTGAAAAGTTCCAGTCCTTCTTCACGCGTTGGCTTTGTCTTTGACATACATCCTGATTTTGCCCGTTATTAAATCCCTCAACTCCAGTACTATACCTTAATTCTTAATTCTTAATTCTTAATTCTTAATTCTTCACTCCTAATAGCCTCCTTTTACCGCCCTGATCATCCCCACTTTTCCACCGACACTAATACGAAGGGTATATGTACCTGCCTGCAGATGCCGGGACGAGACAGTAATCCTGTTGGTGCCCGGCACCAGGCCTTCGCTCAAACGGAGCACGGCACGTCCCTGCATGTCAAGAAACTGAATCTCTGCGCTCTCTTCGCCATCAGCATCAATTTCAATAATGAAGCTGTCAATGAAAGGGTTGGGCATCAACCTGACGCTCCCCCCGGTTATCTGAGGAATATCAATGTCTGTTTTAATAAAGGTAGTGTACGCGGTATCGTTGCCTGAGTATCCGTCTTCCGGCAGGCGGCTGATAATGTAAATGCGATAGCTCGTTTCAGGCAGCAGCTTGCAGGTCTGGCTGAAAGTTACATTGACAGTATCGCCCGGATCGATCTTGAGGCCGAATGTCTCGTTTACTGCCTCGCCGTCATTGATCCTGTATGCAAGGGGGAAACTGGTCAGGGTGTTTCTCCCAAGATTGACGACACTCCCTTTGATGACAACGCTGTTCAGATCTGCACTGGCTGGCGGAGCAAAGACCGTGTCAACTTGCAGGTCAGCTTCAAGGAAGGATATGTCGGGGAAGGTGATCTCATCTATCCATGCCGCATCAAGCCCCCCTGACAGTGAGACATCCTTTCTGTATATCCATTCGAGATAATGTACTCCGGGTTTGAGAATCGCCTGCCTGACAGCCCATGGTGTCTCACCTGATATCTGCAGGTCGGTGACACTGTCAATTCTGAATATAAGCTCGTCATAATTAAACTCAGACGATACCATTGAATAAAATGAGACGGTATCAGTTACCGGGTTATTTACATAGATAGCCAGCACAGTCTCATCCTTGTCCGGAATATTGCCCGATCGGGCTGACCGTACGTTTTCAAAGGCTGTGGAGGCAGATATTGTCCAGGGAAAATCCTTCTCCTGTATCCACGGAAAAACATCAAATCTGTCAAACTCCCATGTCTCACGGGTCTTGCCTGTTCTGATTGAGTAGGAATCCGAAGCCTCATATTTTCCGCATACAAGCTCGACGTCATAACCGATTTCGGTACCCGGTAGGGCAAAATCTGAAATCACCGCCTCTAGGCTGAAGACCTTTTCAACCCCCGGTTCAAGAATGCCGGTGGCTAGTTCCTCAGTGTCCGGTGTAAGCCATGGGGCAGGGGCAATGAGCGAGAGCGTACCGCTTGTCGCAGATGAACCCTCATTTTTGACTCTGACATTTATTTTTACCGTTTCTCCCGGATCGGGCAGGTAATTTGAGTTGCCGGTATCAGTATCATCATGAACCGATGAAATTATTCTGACATCGGGGGCCAGTATTGTCATGTCCAAACCGAAGAGATACTCATTCCCGTTGTCGGCAAGGGTGAGAAGCAGAGAGGCCAGTTCGCCATCCTCTGCAGCGTCGGATATACTGAAGATGAATGCGTTATCAATAGTATATGACTCGCCTGGCGCAAGATCACCCAGGGATGTCATGGCCTGTTCAACTGTTATCATCCCTGCAATGGCAGATATATCTGCATTCAGGCTTGAGGAGACTCCGTTGCCCAGGTTCCTGATGGTGACCCTGAGGTTAATTCTTTCTCCGTAGTCTGGCAGTCCGTTTTTATTGCCCTGTGAGTCATCAAGCACGATGCTCTCTGTTGTGAGGAACGGACCGGGCACTGAACCGAAGCGTAATGTCTTTCTGAAGGGTATCATATTCTGCCCTGTGACTATCAGGAGGCATGAGTCTTTTATCCCTTCCGGTATTTCAAGTGAGACGTTGCCTGACGGGCTTACAAATCTGGCGTCCCACAGAGTATCGAAGTCAGTGATTGCTGCATATGAGAAGGGGCTGGCGAAAAAGTTCAGGGAAGTCACTGCCTGGGGCAAAACATCAGGTACCGTTATCTCGAAACGGTCAGGCCTTCCAATCATCGGTGACAGGGATGGGTCCCCAAGAAGCATATAGGTTTCCCAGTAGTACTTCTTTCTGGAGCTGGTGCTTGCCGAGACAGCCATATTGCCGGCGAAGTTGATCTGTCCCATCGTGTAATACCACTCTCCCGGTGCCTCGTCATGGGTGTGAAACAATCTGTCAAAGGCTCCTGTGCCTGTGTTGCTGTAGGTGGCTGTAGTATCAGGTGTTCCGGGGCCTACAGACCAGTAGAAATCATCAGCCCAGAACGAATCGTTGGTACATCCGATAAAGCCGACCGCTCCCTTATCCACTGCATTTACCATTGCGGACCCGAAACATGATGCAACATTTATCTGGGCAGTACGGCAGGCATTGGAAATGATGAGCGGGTACATGTTAACATTTGTGAGCCCGCTGACATCTGCTGTTTTGAAGGTGGGGTCACTGAATCCGTTAGCCTCACCGTGTCCGGTATAATTCAGAATGCTCAACCCTTTGTTGAAAAGCAACTTAAGGGAATCATCCTTCTGTGATGCGTCAGGATAGAGCCAGTGAAAGGCTTTCAGGGATGTATCCCGGCTCAGGTATTCATCAAATACATATCCTATCTGCCCATTCATATATTTCTTGTAGCTCTCGTCATTTCCTGCTGTTGCCACCGCGCCGGACCAGAATTTATTCCCTGCTTCAAACGCATAGCTCTCATAGTCAATGATTTTCCTGACCATTCCCTTGAGCTGGGTGGTGTCACTGACCGGAAGTCGACCGATGAACAGCTCCGGGATATAGTCACCCTCACCGTCAAACTCACCGTAATAAAGGTCAGAGACATTTCCTGTACCCCGTGAGGCGGGTATTTTCGAAAGATCGCCAACAATGAGCAGATACTGCGGAGGATTACCTGCTTCAACTGCACTGGTATATAATGATGTTATCCTTCTCTTAAGGTCATTGTAGACCGTGTCGGGTGAACCGGGCCCCTTATACAGAACGGTGGTATTAATTCCTTTGAGAGTCTTCCATTGTATGAGAGGCTGCAGGTGTTTTCTGAAGACGGAGTCTGTCACAATGATCATGGTCACCGGTTCGTCAGTATAACCGGTGATGTAAGCCTCAGAGGCAAATCCTCCTTTCTCCCCGGCAGGAGGGAAGGTGCCGTCACCCTTGGTCTCTGAAGGCGATTGGGTTATTTCAACATTCATTGATGTGATCAGGTCAACGTACCCTCCGGAAGGGTCGTAGAATGCCGGATAGAGGGCTATGTTATAAAGCTCCCTTCCCCTGAATATCCCTTCCCTTTTTATCACTACCGTGTCATGTGATATAATGCCTCTTGTTTCATATGTCTTTTTATCCTTGATTACAACCGTTTCATCAGGAGGCTGGTTTTTTGTCCTGGCAGGTTGTGAAGGATAGATCTGGGAGCCCTTCATGCCGTGATCAGAAAAGTGTACCCGTCTTGTCACAACCTCAGAGATACGGACCCGGACTTCCATGCCGCGGGGCACCTCTATCAGACGACTGTATACCGGCAGTTCCGGCTTCCCTGTTTCACTCGTGAAATGGTGACCCGGCAAAGAGATTCTGAAATATCTTCCTGAAGGATCGGATGACTTCTTCAGCCTGGGATCGCCGTTGTGATATGTGATACCGTGACCACGGTATGGCGACTCAGGCCTCAGTTCAGCCCCCGGAACAATACTTTCACGAGCCGAAACCTGTGCGTTAAGCAGGCCGGTTGCAGTAACAGCAAAAGCCAGCAGAACAAAAGCTCTGTTGATTACCCTCATACCTTCTTAAAGTGAAGCCAAGATAAACAAAAATTGTCGCAAATAGAATGCCAAAGTCTGACCGCCTGAATTAGATATGAATTCGTATATTTATCTCCTTAATTCAGGGAGATCTTAATGGGAATAAAGAACGGACTGTTTCTCATTTTTCTGCTTACTTTTCATCAATCCGCCCTTCTGGCACAGGTTAACAGGTCGGGAGTTCCCGTTGTGCGTTGTTTCGATGCAATGGAAATGCCGGGAGACCCTCATAACATCTGTGTTACCATGGATAAGAGGGGAGTGATGTACTTCGGCAGCCAGCGGAAGGGCATATTAACTTATGACGGCACCGAATGGGGAGTTGTGCAGGTGCCGGGTGAAAAGAGCGTGAACTCACTCTGTTCAGATCACAGAGGAGTTGTCTATGCAGGCATAAAAGACGATTTTGGCATCCTGCAGCCAGACGACAGGGGTGACCTCTCATACGCCTCGCTCGCTGACAGGCTGACCGATTCTCTTGCAAGGAAAGAGGTCGGGACGATTTGTTCCATCGCTTCCGACAGCTCATTCGTTTATTTCACCGACGGAAAGAAGCTCTATCTCTATGATATTGACAGGAACGAACTCGCAGTCACTGATCTGAGCAACGATTACAGCCTGGCAAACGCAGCACTCTTACTTGCCAGGGAAGGAAGCGTAATCATCGCCGACAACAGGGAGGGACTTTTTGAACTGAAGGAGGGTGCGCTGAGCCTTATACCCGGGGGAGACAGGATAAAGATGATGCAGTTCAGGTCGATCATCGTCTATGACAGGGATAACCTGTTAATTGCATCATCCGACTCAGGCGTCTTCCTCTTTAATCTGAAAACCGGTGAATTGAAATCTGACTTCCTTTCGACGGAGAACAACGACAGGCTTAAAGCAGGTTCCATCTCCGGTGCAGTAAGGCTCCCCGGTAATCGCTTTGCGATTGGCGTGAATGACGGAGAAGGTATCTCCATCTTCAGCAATGACGGAAGGCTGCAGCAGCAGATTTCCTCAGAAACGACACGTATTCCGGAGTCAGCAATAACGGCAATGTTCTGCGACCATCTGTCCAACTCACAGCTCTGGTTCTGTACACCGGGATATATTAACAGGGCTTACGTCTCGCTCCCGGTGAATGAATTCTTCACTGAAACATCACTGAGGAATGCAAGGGAGTTTGGCGGATACATTTATGCAGGTCATGATCTTGGCCTCTTCAGGAGCTTTGTGGACCATGATAACAAGATGCAGTTTCTGAAGCTCGATGGTGTGAAAAGTAAGGTTTTTGAACTGACCGTATGTAAGAACTCCGACTGGGAAGTACTGATTGCCTTGACAACGGAAGGGCTGTTCCAGATTGATGAATACGAACAGGTATCGGTGGTGCTTGATCAGGCGAATATTACTGCTGTAAAATCTGATACGACAAGGCCCGACCTGCTTCTGGCAGGAACTGATGACGGTAAAATACTTACAATAAAATATCTCAATGGCAGATGGAAGGTGGCTAACATCAGTAACAGGGATGCCACTATAGGTGCGGTAATCAATATTGAGCTCTCTGCGGAAGGGGAGTGGTGGGTGCTCACTTCCTCACCTGACCGCCTTTACAGGATGCAGTGCACCCCCTCTGATACGACATTTGTTCCCTATGGCGAGACAAGCGGGCTGACCAGCAAAACCCTTAACCGGATTGTTACTGCAGATAATAACCTTTACATATGCACCGGAAATGGCCTGTTTCTGTATAATCCTTATAATGACCTGTTTGAAAAGGATAATAAACTGGTTGGTGCGACATTCGGAGATGCGAATATTCATAAGATCATTAAGACTGCGGAGGGTGATATAGTCATATCAGGATTTGACAAGCGTCACTTCGATGCCATGGTAACCCCTACACGCCAGGGGCACGTGGTCTTCAGGCGGCAGTTTGATTTCCTGCCTGACATTCCCACGGCAGACATTGAATTCATTGACGGTAATGTATGGATTGTCAAGGGACGCAACCTTTATGTAGTGGATAAGGCAAAGCTGGGTTACGGGTACGGCTCGTTCAGCACTTTCTTCACAGGCATCACAGCAGGGTCAGGCACATTGCTGATGGATCCTCTTTTTTACACCTCCTCAGAGACTGGAATAAAAATTCCGTCAGTATCACAGGCGGAGGGTAACCTCCCTGACCTGAGATATTTTCAGAATGACATCTCATTCAGATGGACTGCCACGTCATACGTGGAAGAGGGAAAAACTGAGTACAGGCACAGGCTTGACGGATTTGACGATGAGTGGTCAAAGTGGGAAAAACGTAACGCCAGGGAATACATTAATCTGCCTTCGGGACATTATACCTTCAGGCTGAAGGCCAAGACAAGCACCGGGCTTGAGAGCGAAGAAGCCCTCTTCAGCTTCTCCGTCCGGGAACCCTTTTACACCACGGCATGGGCCCTGGCTGTTTATACAATACTGGTAATGCTGCTTATCTATGCACTAGCCAGGTTCTTCTCCCGCAGGCTACGAAGTGAAAACATTCGGCTGGAACAACTTGCAGGGCAGAAGACAGCAGAGGTTGTCAGTCAGAAGAATGAGCTGGATGCAAGTGTTCATTATGCCAGCCGCATTCAGAGGGCCTTGCTGCCCCCGGAGAAGATTCTGGCAGATCAGACTCCGAACTATTTCATCCTTTTTAAACCCCGCGACGTTGTTTCTGGTGACTTTTACTGGATGGCCCGCAGGGAGGAGAAGCTCTTTCTTGTTGCAGCTGACTGCACCGGACACGGCGTGCCTGGTGCCTTCATGAGTCTCCTTGGGATCTCCTTCCTTGATGAGATAATTAATAAGCAGCCATACAGAAAAGCAGGTCACATACTTAATGAGCTTCGCAAAAGGGTGATTGACTCCCTTAAACAGACACGAGAGGCAGATGAAAGGAGGGACGGGATAAATATGGCCCTGCTGGTGTTTGACTATGCAAGACGGATCGTCGAATTCTCAGGAGCATATAGCCCATGCTTCAAGGTGAGACCTATGAATGAAGCTGAGATCGAGATATGGGAAAAAGGGGAATTTGAAACTGATGACGGATCTGTTGCCAATGGAAGATTTCTCCTTGAGACGGTCTATGGAAGCAGGATGACAGTCGGTATCTCGTCGAGGATGAACCAGGATTTTGCACAGAGCGAGTGGGTGATGGAGAGGGATATCTCATATTACCTCTTCACTGACGGTTATATAAATCAGTTCAATGGCACCACTGGCCGCAAGTTTATGAAGAAGAACTTTATAAAACTGATCCTGGAGGTGCAGGATTACCCCATGAATAAACAGATGGAGATACTCGATGAGCGTCTCAGAAGCTGGATGGGCTCGTCACACCAGGTAGATGATATCCTTGTGATGGGCTTCAAGGCTGACTAGAACATCAGCCGGAGGTCTCAAATTCGCGGGTGAGACGGTAGAAGAGACCTTTTTCACTTGCCTCACACCTTATTATTCCGCACAGCATGAAGTCACTTAATATCCTCTCTGCACTCCTGCTGTTAATCTCGCCCAGTCTGCGGAACTCAGCAACGGTAATCTTCCCGCCGTCCCTCAGGTGATTCAGCAGGAGGTTTTCCTTATCATCAAACCTTATCAGCAAACCGTGCGAACGGCTGCTCCTGCGCCATACCTGCAGGAGCACCCTGTCAGCCAGGAAATTCTGGTCACGCTGCCGGAAGTATGCCTTCCACCTGCCTTCCTCATCCTTTGCCCTCACAGGTATAATGCCGCTCCTGGGGACATCAACCTCCAGGATGCTTTTACCGTTGATCGTGTGATTCCTGATTCCAACACTTACTTCCGGCCGGCAATATAAACGAGCTGCGGCATCAATCATGTAATATTCCTCATCTGACCTTACCCCGGCAAGTGATCCGTTGTCCCTGACACCTATCAGAAGTTTTCCCCCCTCACTGTTT
>JALOMM010000044.1 GCA_025455535.1 Bacteroidales bacterium
TTTCTATCCCCTTGTCATAGCCGATATCATGTCTCCGCTGATATGGAAATGGCGTGATGACCCATGGTTCAGGGATATCGGGAAGAGAAACTTTGTCAGCAAGTCAAACAGGATTAAACAATATATAATTGATAATTATGTATTTAACCTTGATCTTGAGACATGGGGCCTCACTGATAAAGAAAAGGAGACTGCAAGATTCAGTGATTTCTTTGACATTAATGTGCTGAAACACTCCAATGCCCTTTTCGGTTATGAGGGAGACAAGTACTATTTCGATATTGACATACGAAGGCATTTCGGGCTTGACAAATATGACACTTCCGTCATCCCTTACTGGAAGACGGAGACCATTGAGGCGATGACCGCCTTCAGGCACAAGGAGCATTTCAGCACCGGCGCCGGTGAGTGCGTGAGTCTGGCAGCCCTGTATGCGGCAGCAATGTTCATTGTGGGCGAAATACCGCTTGAAAAGATATACATGATGGCCACACCGCTGCATTCGCAAAACTATATTGACGAGAAGGAAGGGCTGATTACGAACAACCGGCGCATCATGACAAAGAATATGTGGTTTAACGGCACCTCTCTTTCCGAAAAGGCGCGCAGAGCCCTGGAGAATGAGCAGGTCACGATTGTATCCCACATCACCGGGTATATTCATACGATATATAACCATGCCACTATCAACCCTGAAAGCTATAATGACTTCAGGAAGAAGCTCCATTCCTTCGTACGCACTCCCCTCACCCCGACGGTTTTCATCAACTTCCTCAGGTTCAAATCGGTTTATAAATGTCTCTTCCAGTACAGGTATACGCGGTCAGGGCACGATTATTTCCTTCCGCTTGAGAAACTGTTTGAATATGAGCATTCCTCAAGATTCAACGTGAATCTGGATACACGGGAAAAACTGCTTGCAGAACTTGACAGCGAGGAGCTTTTCCCGGATCAGATACCGGGCAAGATTCTGCTGAATGAAGTGGAGAGTTTTTTAAAACAATACTCTGAGTCAGACCTTAAATGGCTTGAAAAAGAGTTTCTTGCCAGGTTCCCGACAGAGAACACTGACTGTGTGGGCAAGATGTTCATTGACATCAGGGAATTTGTTATCACCAACCCGAGGCTCCCCTCTTCTGAAAAGCATTTTATCAGGGACCTCTATCCTGATATCCGTGTAACCGACAGCCGTGAGGAGATCATCACAAAAGTGAGGGAGCTTTCTGACAGGTCAGAGACAGCCCTTCTTTCTCTCTACGCCTTCCGTGACATGGAGAATGCTGACTGGAGACCCTTCGTAAAGGCCGCCATGGAGAGGAATCCTGTATGCCACGAACCGCTGTCCGGAAAAACAGCTGCCGGAATATATGAGGTGATAAGCAAGCTGAAGAACACATCAATATATGATGAAGGAAGGCTCGCACAGCCCGATGAGGTATGGAACTTCAGCCGTGGTGACGGAGCAGAGAAGGCATTTCTGATGGCCAACGCACTTCTGCATAATAATCCCGGTGCAGAAATAATTATAGGTCTTCAGGATAATGATGCTGTGGTGAGCAGTGACGGGATAAGCTATCATTTTGTGACATCAAAGGGACACAGACGCCAGGTAATTGTCAGGTCAGGCGGATACAGGGTTGTGTGATCAGTGGATGACAATCTGCGTTACAACTTCCTCTCCTGCCTTTGTGTTAATCTGCTGCCGCAATGACTCGCGGAGCATCATCAGCTCATTCTTTACAACGGCAGACGAGAGGTAGATGTGCAGCACCCCGTCGGTGATATATATCTTCTTTGTGCGAACGGAAATTGCTTTGCCGGTGACACTCTCCCATATGTTTATTACAGATGCCTCCTTCAGTTTGGGTGCAAGTCTGTACTCTTTAATCAGCTCCTCGAGAGCCTCCTTCAGGGTTATCGTCCTGTTCCTGCGCATGTCGCTATTTTCTACCGTTTGATATCTCCTCCTCAATACCCTTGTATCCGAGGCGATAAAGGCGGAAATCGACTCCGGTGTTGTCAAGGATGCGGTGGATGCGGTCCTGCTGCGTATCGGTGATAAAAACCTGGCCGAATTCTCCTGAGCCCACCAGTCTTATTATCTCTTCCACCCGGTTCCGGTCGAATTTGTCAAAGATATCATCAAGAAGGAGCGCCGGCGCGAAGCCGTTCACCCGGGTAATCAGTCCGAACTTGGCAAGTTTGAGTCCCACAACGAAAGACTTCTGCTGTCCCTGGCTCGCCGTGGTCCTGGCCGGGTGGCCGTCAATCTCGAATATCAGGTCATCGCGGTGTATTCCCGTTGTAGTGTGCTGCATCGCAAAGTCCCTGCCCCGTGATGATGCCAGCTGGTCAAGGTAGTCTCCGCTGCTGAGATGCGACCGGTACCTTATGCTTACCTTTTCTGCACTGCCTGATATCTTTGCATAATATGACGAAAAGAGAGGTAAGAGGTTTTCAACCAGCGACTGCCGCGCCTGGTGTATGACTGCGGCCGCGGGTGCCATCTGCCCGTCATAGATCTCAAGCATGCTGTCCGCATCGGGGCCCCCCTCCCTGATGACACTGTTGCGCTGCATCAGTGCCTTGTTATACCTCATATGGGCATCAAGATAGACCGGGTCATACTGGCTTATCATCATATTCAGAAACCTGCGCCTCTCTTCGCTGCCACCGCTGATAAGTATACTGTCTGCCGGAGAGAGCATAACCACGGGATAACGCCCCACATGGTCAGACATCCGGGGGTACTCCTTGCCATTGAGCCTGAAAACCTTCTGCTTCTGTTTCTGGAAGGCACAGAAGAGCTCATCCTGACCTCCCTCCTTCTCAAAAATGCCCTTAAGTATAAAATAGTCCTCACCGTGCCTGATGCTCAGCGTGTCAGAGTTATTGAAGAAACTCTTCGTCAACGAGAGGTAATGTACCGCGTCAAGGATGTTTGTCTTTCCAACACCGTTATTGCCCACGAAACAGTTAAAGCCGGGAGAGAAATCGAGTGTGACTGACTCGTAATTCTTGAAGTTTGTAAGCTCTATCCTTGCCAGGTACATATTCTCTTTTCGTCCGTGGAAGCCTCAAAGTTAAGAAAAGAAACGGCTGCAACAACCCGGCATAACACTCATGGCAACGCTGCAACGGGGTTTGCTTTTTTTTAGCTATAAGTTTTTTAATAATGCCAGAAATGCTACTTTTGCGAAGTTATTTTTTGACCTGTAACAGCATAACACAGATATGAGCAAGAAAAAAGAGACCTCAACAGGTATCGAAAACGTTGAACAGACACTGACAAAAACCGAACAGTTCCTTGAAGAAAACTATAAACCTCTGCTATACGGCCTTATTGCAGTCGTTGCCGTTGTAGGTATCTTCTGGCTTCTGAGGCTTTATACCACAAAACAGAGCAAGGAAGCTCAGAGCCAGATGTTTATGGCAGAGCAATATTTCGCACAGGATTCGCTCAGGCTGGCACTGTACGGTGACGGCAACAACCTGGGATTCATTGATCTGGCAGATCAGTACAAGCGTACAAAAGCAGGCAAGCTGGCCAACTTCTATGCCGGTGCGTCACTTATGCATCTGGGAGAGTTTGAAGAGGCAGCCGGTTATCTGAAGAAATATACCATCACTGATGAGATCCTCGCCCCTCAGGCCAAAGGACTTCTGGGCGATGCAAGCGTCGAGCTCGGTAACAACACTGATGGCATCAGGCTCTATCTTGAAGCTGCAGAGATGGCTGACAACTCCTTCCATTCTCCCATTTACCTTATGAAGGCAGGCATTATCTACGAGAGCGAAGGAAAATATGAAGATGCACTCAAACTCTATGAAAAGATACAGGATAAGTATCCTGAGAGCAACGAGGGACGGAGCATTGACAAGAACATAGCCCGTGTAAAGCTGCACACCAACTAGGCAGTGGCAACAAGAGACCTATCCTCATATGATGCAACACAGGTCCCTGACGCAGCGGGGATGAGGTTTGGCATTGTGGTGGCCGACTGGAACCAGGAGATCACTCATTCACTCCTTAAGGGGGCAGCAGATACACTCAGAAGACACGGCGTTGACGATAACGACATAGTTGTAAGGCATGTCCCCGGCACATTTGAGATCACCCTCGCAGCCCAGTGGTTTGCCGAATATGATGACCTTGACGGCGTGATATGCCTGGGATGTGTCATCCAGGGCGAGACACCGCATTTCACATATATCTGCCAGGGTGTGACCCAGGGTATAACCCAGCTCAACCTCGATTACAACATACCTTTCATTTTTGGTGTGCTCACCACTCTGACCAGGCAACAGGCACTGGAAAGGGCCGGCGGAAAGCATGGCAACAAAGGTGACGAAGCCGCCGTTACCGCTATCCGTATGGCTGCCCTTCAGCGCCAGATGGAGAAGTGAACGGTAATCTGCAGTTTTTTACCCTTTACCTGCCGCACAGCATCCTGTAAGGGCACCACGTGCATCTCTGGGTGAACCGTGTCATTTTGAAATCCTCTTCGCCGGAAAAGATTGTGCCAAGTGCTGTAACAAGGTCATCCCTGTACCTCGTCATTACACTGTTCCATGATTCGTGGTCGGCTCCCGGACCGTCAAGGCCGGCAACGGAGACATATGGTGTGAAGTCTTCTGACGAGATGTGCTGAACCCAGTATATCGCTGGTATCACTACTCTTCCCGGATAACTTTCAGCTGCCAGGTGGCAGTAAAGCATTGCCTGCATAAGGGCATCATTACGCTTCTCCTTATCCTCGCTGAAGAGATCATCAGCCGAAACATTATCTCTCTTAGGGGTACCGGTTTTGTAGTCAACGACCCTTATAGCTCCCCCTGTCACATCAACCCTGTCAGCCCTGCCTCCGATCCTGACCTGTATCTCACCCGACGGGATGCTGACAGTACATACCCCTGAGAGAATATCCTCAAGGTGAAGTATGGTAAGGTCACCTGAGGAGGCGTCATATCTCAGCAGGTCATTGACATACCGTTCCAGCACTTCGATGATGATTACTCCCCTGCCTGCCAGCAGCATTTCGCGGCTGCACTTCATCTCCGAGGATGCCGCAGAAATAATTGTCTCCCTGATCCTGCCGGGCTCTTCCGACAACTCTCTGATCATCTGCATGCTGTCTGTTATCCCTTTCAGCGGCAGGTAGAGCCTGTTGAGTGTTTCATGAAGGATATTGCCGAATCTTCTCTGGTCAATATCCTCTTCAAGCTTCTCCTCTTCCGGGATATCGCATACATACCTGAAATAGAATCGCATCCGGCAATTCAGCCATGTATTTATTGCGCTGGGCGAAAGATACTTGCCCCCGGCTTTATCAGCATCATAAAGATCCAGAAGCCGCCGGCTGTGAGACTGCTCCCTGGCAATGCTTTCCGGGATCATCCTGCTGCGTCCGACGGTGATGTGCAGTGACCGGAACCGTGTCTTGAACAGAGGGCTGTACTGCATCTGTACCAGGTATCTGCTCATCTCTCCTGACGAGAGTCCCTGTGCAGTGGAATTGTAAAGGAACCACCCCTGGGCAGGCTTCCTTAAAAGCCTGAAGAAATGGTATGAATATACCGATTCTTGTTCATTGACAGTGGGCAGGCCGAATGCCCTCCGGATATTATACGGGATAAACGTGTTATCCCATGCCTGGCCCGGGAAAATGCCCTCATTCAGTGACAGGAATATTATATTCTGAAATTCCAGGGCCCGTGTCTCCAGGAGGCCCATGACCTGCAACCCTTTTAACGGTTCGCCTGAGAACGGTACTATCAGTTTTCTGAAGACCCTGTCGAGAAACCTGATGCATGTTTCAGGTTTCAGTTCGAGACAATAGGCATTTATCAGGTTGGCAAGCTTTCCTGTTGCAGCCATCGCCATCCGCAGGTATTCTCGGTCGATGCTCATGCTGCCGCTTTCATCGTGCACGGCATGAGTGGCACTTTCAAGCATCTCCATGACCATCACCAGGTGCCCGGGAAGCTCAGAACCTGAACCCGGGACAGTGAAGATACCTCCAAGGGAGAGCTCTGAGCTCAGAAGTCCGGCATTGATCCTTATCATGTTGCCTGACATAATTGCACTTACCATTTTCTCTCCCTCATCTCCTGCCAGCAGCCTGAAATACTGATGTCTCAACAATGTTATCACCTCCTCGCTCCTGAACGAGGTCTCGCCGTTTGTCTCCCTGGCTGACCTGATCAGAGACATAAGCTGCTTAAGGAATGAATAGAGAGAGGTGAACCGGAAGGGATGGCCCATCGTCACATTGACAGCTCCGACTGACGATGGAAGGGAGGTAAGCACCGGAAGCAACAGCTTCTCGTCGGCAAGGACGACGGCTGTGTCAGTGAGATCACCCGAGGCATCTATCCCTGCCTCTTCAAAGATTGCGGGCAGCATCCTGGCCTGTGCGGTATCTGACGGAGTATCTATGATGGTCCATCTGTTATCCTGATGAGGTTTTGGCTCCGTCTCATCGTGTTCAAGCGTGTTACCGAAGAGCCTTATGTTCTCCCTGACAAAGAGACCGGCTTTGTGATCGGCATCATTCATGAAGAAATGCCCGTCATCCCAGTAGAACCGTGCCTGTCCTTTGCTCATCAGATACCTGAAGAGCACTGTTTCACAGTTGTTAAGTGCATTCAGTCCTGCGATATGCCATGTCATCCCCTCAGGCACCAGGAGAGTGCCGGCAATCGCCCTTTCGGCCACCTCACGGCATATCATCCCCTCTCCCGCATGACCATGACCGAGCATAGCTGCCCTGAAGGAGGTGTAAAGAGGTGCAAGCTTCTGCCATACTGATTGAAACTTTGAACGGGCGACACTCTCTGTTGAGCCGGGACTGAATGATTTCCAGAAACTTCTGATGATCTCTGTCTGTTCTTCAGTGAGGCCGCCAAACTTGTAGTCAATCTCCTTCAGGTCTGATATATTGCTGTATAGCTTGGCTGCATCGGCCAGATAGAAGTCAATATCATTGAAATCGTTGATGATGACCTCACCCCATGACCAGAAATCGTCAAAACTCATCTCCCCGGTAAAGTGAGTCTTATAGACACTGTAAAGCTCAAATATCTGTGTCTCGGTATCTGCCGGCCTGAGGTCAGTAAATGACCCGAAAAGCTCATTGACTGTCATCATCACCGGAGACCACTGTGGCTTTGAGCTCAGTCTTGCCAGGTGACGTGCAAGATACAGACCTGCCCTCCGGCTGGGAAGGACAATTATCTGCCTCTCCATCTCATCGCCGAAGTCTTCGCGAAGCCGGTATGCCACCTTCTCAAGAAAATCCATCATATGTTCTCCTTGTTAAAGAGTCTCCCCTGCCATGTGGCAGCTGCCTCCAGGCGCTGCTCGAAGAGCCTGAACAGCTCATTGCTGCGCATTTGCCAGCTCCGGGGATCGTCAAGCATGCGCGGCGGAGCCTCTCCGCTTATACGGTCTATCATTATGGCCGGGTTGAGCCTCTCGCAGAATGCCATTACCAGCTCAAGATATTCATCAGCCGTATAGAGATCGAAATCTTCCGGATGATTCCTGTATTCTTCGGCCATAGCGGTCCCTTTTACAAGCTGTAATTGCCTTATCTTCAGAGTATTGATTGGCAACTCAGATATCCTGTCTGCACTTTCCGTTATCTCACTACGGCTCTCCCCCGGCAGCCCGAAGATAAGATGCCCACCGGTGTAAATGCCCCTTTCCGCTGTATCATTTACCGCTTTAACTACAGATGCGAAATCATGTCCTCTGTTGATCCTGACAAGTGTCCTGTCTATTACAGTCTCGATGCCATACTCAACAATAATGAAATACCTGCGTGACATCTCACCCAGATAATCGAGCAGTTCACTGTTTACGCAGTCGGGCCGGGTACCGATAACAAGGCCAGCAACACCCTGATGATCAAGAGCCTCTTCATAAAGGGTTCTTAGTCTTTCAATGCCGGAATAGGTATTGGTGTAGGCCTGAAAGTATGCCAGATAGCTGTCGGCGCGCCTATACCGCCTGCGGTGGAATGCTATGCCTCGTTCGATCTGTTCTGTCACACTTTTATCGGGTGTACAGTACGCCGGAGTAAAGGCTTCATTATTACAGTATGTGCAGCCGCCACGTCCTTTTGTGCCATCGCGGTTGGGGCAGGTAAACCCAGCATTTATGCTTACCTTCTGAACCCTCTTTCCGTGGAAGGCAGAGAACCAGTCAGAATAGGAATTAAAGCGGCGGGTCGTGCCCCACGGGTATGTCAGTGACTCATTCATGCTTCCTCAATAATATCTTTCTCAACATACCATAGCCATGAACTGACTCTTGCATAACCCATCTGCAGCAGAAGGTCACGATAATCTGAGGCCTGCCGTTTGTGCCTGACAGTTGGTTCCCCGAACTTATAGTCAACCACAATCACATTGTCACCCTGTATCATGACCCTGTCGGGTCTCCGGGCCTCACCTGATGGTAAAATGATTGCTTTTTTTACGAATGCACAGGCAGCATAAGATCTGTATGTCATCAATGCTGATGGCTCTGGCTTGATAAGATTAACATATACCGGTTTCGGACCTGCACCAGGTCTTGACTGGAGCAATACTCTTAATTGATAATGAACTAATAATTGTAGCGACGAGTCGAAAAACCAGTAAGGGTATAAAAATGATCATAAAAGCCCCTCATCGGCTAAGGAATAATACCCTTCCGAAAATATAATCAGGTGATCCAGCACCGGCAGGTTAAGTAAGGTCCCGGCTTCTTTCAGTTTTCGGGTTAGATGGATATCACTTAAACATTTCTAATGCTTGGCGAGTAGGACCATTCTTCGTACGATCCTTAGTGAGGTGAGGATAGGTAACATCTTGGGGTTTATATATCAATTTCGAAGGTATTAGGAAAGAGTTGCGGAATATGGCCTTTATTCAGGACCCCTTCCCCTGTTTTACTCGCGACCACCCAGAAGGTGGGGTAAAGTATCATCCGGGGCTAAAAATGCCTAAAACGAAGCAAGGACTGTGTGAATAGTAAATGGTCTTCTG
>JALOMM010000241.1 GCA_025455535.1 Bacteroidales bacterium
CGCTCCCTCATCACCATGAGAGGAGACAGGGTTCGTTCTGTAGAATTATAGGGAATGGAATCAAGATACTCCTGGATCTTAAACGGAGATGAAAGAGGTTTCAATAATCGCCGCAATTCTGTTTTTCTGTGCGTATTCATCCCACTACTGCCTACTGCCTATTGCCTACTGCCTGATGATTGAGCCTCCGGCTTCATCTGCGGGAAGAAAAGCACATCCTGTATCGAGAGCTGGTTTGTCATGAACATGGTCAGCCTGTCAATGCCAATCCCCATTCCTGATGTGGGAGGCATACCGTATTCGAGAGCCCTGACGAAATCCATATCGATAAACATAGCCTCATCGTCTCCCTTCTCTGATAGACGCAGCTGCTCCTGGAAGCGGCCGAGCTGATCAATCGGGTCATTAAGTTCTGAGTATGCATTTGCCACCTCCTTGCCGTTCACCATCAGCTCAAACCTCTCAGTGAGCCCTTCCTTGCTGCGGTGCTTCTTGGTCAGCGGTGAAGTCTCCTGAGGGTAGTCGATGATAAACGTCGGTTGTATGAAGTGATGTTCACACTTCTCTCCGAAGATCAGATCAATAAGTTTTCCCTTGCCCATTGATGGCGAGTTACCTATCTCAAGCCTGTCACACGCGCTGCGCAGCTCTTCCTCACTCATTCCGGTGATGTCAATGCCTGCATATTCCATTATCGCATCAGTCATCGATACCCGTCTGTAGGGACGCGCGTAATCGATAACATGTTCTCCAAGAGGTACTTTGGTTGTGCCGTGAAGATCGGTTGCAACCTTCTCAAGAATCTGCTCGGTGAACTCCATCATCCAGTTGTAGTCTTTGTAGGCTACATAGATCTCCATCACTGTGAACTCCGGGTTATGGGTGCGGTCCATCCCCTCGTTTCGAAAATCCTTTGCGAACTCATATACACCGTCATAGCCGCCGACGATCAGCCTTTTCAGGTAGAGCTCATCTGCTATGCGAAGGTAGAGAGGCATGTCAAGTGCGTTGTGATGAGTGATGAAAGGACGTGCAGCGGCTCCTCCCGGGATCGCCTGAAGCACCGGTGTCTCAACCTCAAGGTATCCCCTGGCATCAAAGAGTTCACGCATCGACTTCATTATCTGAGTGCGCTTACGGAAAACCTCCCGCACCTCAGGATTGATTATAAGATCTACGTAGCGCTGGCGGTAACGCATCTCAGGGTCTGTCACAGCGTCATAAACAACACCGTCTTTCTCCTTGACGATCGGTAGTGGTCTCAGCGACTTGCTGAGCAGCGTCAGGTCGGTCACATGAAGGGTTATCTCTCCCATCTGGGTCCTGAAAACAAACCCTTTTACGCCGATAATATCACCTATGTCAAGGAGCCTTTTGAAAAGTGTGTTATACAGTGTCTTATCCTCTCCGGGGCAGAGGTCGTCACGGCGTACATATATCTGTATCCGACCGGAAGAGTCCATCAGCTCGGCAAAAGAGGCGTTACCCATAATACGGCGGCTCATGATGCGCCCTGCCATGCAGACAGCCTGGAAGTTCTTCTTCTCATCGCTGAAGCCGGCAAGTATCTCTGCTGCCGAAGCATCTACCGGATACATGGCTGCCGGATATGGGTCTATGCCCAGATTCCTTATCTCATCAAGAGACTGCCTGCGTATCTGTTCCTGTTCGCTCAGGTGGTTGTTTGTCATCTGCTGTTAAAATTTTTGCAAAGGTAATATTTGAGAGGCAGCAGGCAATAGGTCCGGGGTCAGAAGACGGAAGTAATGCGCTACGCACTAGGCCGGCCCCTGGGCTTGCTGAAGGGCCATTGCTTCAACCTTTTCCCTGAAAAGCCTTTGCACCTTTTTGGTTAACGTTCCCGGTACCCCTTCCCCGATAACAATGTCACCGATCTTTATTACAGGCACCACCTCGCCGGAAGTGTTGGTCAGAAAGGACTCGTGCATGTATGAGATCATATCGGCAGGGACAGCCTCCTCAACCAGTGCAATATTATTATCGGCAGCAAGCGAGATAACGTTCTTGCGGGTTATGCCTGAGAGGATAATGTTTGATTCGGGATGGGTATAGAGTGTTTCATTCCTGACGAAAAAAATATTGGAATGAGCCCCTTCAGTCACAAAGCCGTCGCGTATGAAACACACCTCTGCAAATCCGTTGTCATGTGCAGTCTGGTATGCCAGGATGTTTGCAAGGAGGGCGGTCGACTTGATGTCACAGCGGCTCCAGCGCGGGTCAGTGACCGGTTCTATACTTATACCTCTTTCCCAGATGAGGGTGTCGAGGCTCTGGCGGCGGGCAAAAGCGTAAACTGTTGGAGGCACCGGCGGGTCGGGAAATGCGTGAGTGCGCGGTGCCGCTCCCCGGGTCACCTGGAGATAGACAAGCGAACAGCCGTCATTGAATGAGTTTTTTGTTATCAGTTCCCCGGCAACATCCGGAAAAGTATCAATCTCATTCCATGTGATCCGGGTTTCGGCAAGACTTCGGCGCAACCGGGTCATGTGGCCCTCCATATCGAAGAAGAATCCACCATAGCACCGCACAACTTCGTAAACGCTGTCGCCAAAGAGAAAGCCGCGGTCATCAGGGCTTATCCAGGCGTTGTCACGGGACACGAACTGCCCGTTAAGATAAACAGTTTCCATATCAGGTATTTCAGAATTTTATTTTCCCCAGTTCTTCTATCTGGCTGTCAGTGAGCCCTTCAGGCTCTTTCCCCGCCGAGCGGCATAAAAAATATATTGAGGCTGACCTTGTCAGAATATCGATAAGGTCAAATGTCTCATGAGGATTGGGCCCGATGGCAAAAACGCCATGCTTCTCCCACAGAGCGACATCGTGTTTCTCAAGTGCCCTTACTGTCGCCTCTCCGAGAGCAGTTGTTCCCGGAATGAGATAGGGTACAAAACCTATTCC
>JALOMM010000242.1 GCA_025455535.1 Bacteroidales bacterium
CATCCTTTGCAGGGCTGTCAGGTACCGTTGCCGCCTTTTTCCTCTCTGAAGAGCCGGAGCAGGAGAAGGCGGAAATCAATAACATGAATATGAGCAGACTAAAAACCGGAACTCTTTTCATCTGATGGCAAATAGCTTTATCCAAATAGTTTAAAACGCCGTTTCTTCACTGACCTCATCGCCTCTTCCTCCCTGTCAGTCCAGGGATCGATCATATTGAGTACTTCGCCCCAGCCTGGAAAGCCTCCTGCATTCTTGTCATCAATGAATATGTCAGCATTGATCTTGCGCGGAGTATCTGCATTCCATTGCTCTTCAGGATAATTGCGGTTCACGGCATAGAACTCGATGCCGTTGGCACGGCAGTAATCAACAGCCTCCTGAAGCTCCCTTCCTGTACGGTATGTCCACAGTATAAGCAGGGCACCCCTCTTCTGAAGCTCACGCAGTGTAATAAATGCAAAAAGCACCTCTTTGCCGATGGCAGGATAGTCATGCTCGACAATTGTTCCGTCAAAATCGACAGCGATCTTGATATTCGTAAGATCTCTCATAATTCATGTGCAAAAATAAACAAATAATAGTTCTGTCTATTATTGTAATTTAGAGGCATCAATTTCAGCGAAAGATATGATTAAGCATATTCCCAATACAATCACGATGCTGAACCTCCTGTCAGGATTCGCAGCAATTATTTATGCTTCACAGGGTTATATCGGACCTGCCGTATTTCTCATCATAGCCGGAATGGTATTTGACTTCGCTGACGGTATGGCAGCACGACTTCTCCGCGCCTACTCTGACCTGGGAAAAGACCTCGACAGTCTTGCCGATGTGATAACCTTCGGCGTTGCACCGGGAGCCATCGTTTTCAACCTCCTCAGTGAAACCGGATTCCCCGTTCTGTCATCAATACTTGTTGCCGGACTGATTCCCGTTGCCTCAGCACTCAGGCTGGCAAAGTTCAACAATGACACAACACAGTCATCGAGCTTCAGGGGCATGGCGACCCCCGCGAGTGCATTTACCGTGGTGTCTCTTGTAATTGCTGCAGAATACGGTGACAGTCAGGTATGCCAGTCGCTTACCGTGTCTCCTCTTTTCCTGAAGACCCTCCCGGCTTTCCTGGCTGTAATGATGCTTGTAAACCTGAGAATGTTCTCACTGAAATTCACCCATGCCCGGATAAGGGAAAATGAGGAACGTTACCTGTTTATTGCCGTGAGCATGTTGCTTTTAATAATCTTCCGGCTGGCGGCAGCGCCGCTGATAATTGCAGCGTATATCCTCATCTCACTTCTCTTTCCCCTCATCGGCAGGGCCGGGACATCCTCCGGTGCTTCGTAGCTGATCCATCGCCTTATCCTGACACCTGATTGACTCTTCGTGTATCACTTTGATCAGGTTCTCTGCAAAGTCCCTGTCAAGACCCTCGCTGATGCCGTGCTGCACCCTTGTCTGCAGTATCTCCAGCCACCTGTTGAGCTGAAAGACTGTGACGTTGTTCCTGCATTTGTATTCCCCCATCCTGCCGGAAATCTTCATTCGCGCTGCCAGAAGCTCGATAAGCTGATGGTCTATTGAGTCAATCTGATCCCTGAGCTCCTCAAGCTGGTTTCGGAAACCCATGTCATCTGATGTCGTCTGACGGAAGACAAGGCTGTCCATCATCCTCTCAAATGACTCAGGGTCAAGCTGCTGCGCACGGTCGCTGAGGGCATGCTGAGGGTCGTGGTGAACCTCCACCATCAGTCCGGCCATATTCATGTCAAGTGCTTTCTGTGCTGTTGCAGGTACCATGTCAGCCCTGCCAGACATATGGCTTGGGTCACAGATGACAGGGAGCGCCGGCACACGGCTGCGAAGTTCTATTGCAAGTTCCCACTTGGGTATGTTGCGGTATTTCCCCTTCTCGTAGGGTGTGAAGCCTCTGTGCACTCCGGCTATCCTTCGTATGCCGGCATCATAAACCCTCTCTATTGCACCGAGCCAGAGATCCACGTCGGGCCCCAGCGGATTCTTGACCAGCACAGGAAGTGATGTGCCCTGCAACGCCCTGGCGATCTCATCTACACTGAACGGGTTGGAGACAGTGCGGGCTCCCAGCCACACCATGTCAATGCCATGCCTGAGACAGGCCTCAACATGAACAGGCGAGGCAACCTCCACCACCAGCGGCAGACCTGTCTCCTCCTTTGCCCTCTGAAGCCATTCTAGCGCCCTGACACCCTCTCCTCCGAAAGATGAAGGCCTTGACCTCGGCTTCCATACCCCTGCCCTCAGAAGATGGACCCTGCCTGTCGCCTTCAGGGCCATTGCGATAGCCATTACCTGTTCTTCACTCTCGGCACTGCATGGACCTGCAATGATCAGAGGTCCGCTGCCGGACCCAAATGACACAAGCGATTCTATCTCCATCAATCTGTTCCCTTCAACGAGAGAATAACAAATAATCAGTACAGATGTTCTTCCCCCTTCATCTCCTCAGCATTGATACGGGTACGTGTTATGGCTCTCCAGGCAAACCAGATGTAGGCAACTACGAACGGTATGGCGAATGACACGTACATCATTGTCTTAAGGGTGAAATGGCTTGATGATGCCGTGGCAAGGGTAAGCGAGCTCTGCATGTCTGTAGATGAGGGATAGAACGCCGTATCACCGTAGCCGGCAAGAAAGAAAAGGGCCATCACCACCGGGACAGTGCCGGCACCGGCATACCATATTGCCTTGCGTGACCGGCGGATTATAGCGAGGTAGAGAGACACAAGCACCAGGACAACACCGCCGAGAAACAATAAAAGTGTTCCCGGGTTGCCAAGAAGGCTGTTCAGATAATGATGTTTCACAAGTGTTATCTCACCCGTTGAGGGGTCAGCCATGTAACCCTTGCCAGTGAGAACAAGGGCTGTGAAAGAAAG
>JALOMM010000243.1 GCA_025455535.1 Bacteroidales bacterium
GCCAGGTAACCCAGCAGAAACAGCACAACCATGATGATAAACATACGTCAGGATTTTTTTTTGTGCAAAAATAGGATTTGTGTTAAACAAACAAATGATTATTGTAAATATCAGATTTTGTATGACATTCCTGCGCCAGGTATCTCAATGTTCCCGAATCCCCTGGTCTCAAGGTATGTCCTGTAATGCAACTGTGTTTCATACTCTCCATGAACCAGGAAAATATTTTTCAGACTTCCCGGATCCTGGCATGAGAGATAGTCTGCCATTTCGAGGTAGTCGCCGTGGCCCGAATAGGATTCTATTCTTTCTATATCGGCTCTCACCGGGTACTTGTTCCCGTGTATTGAGACCTCCTTCTCTCCGCGCAGAAGCCTGGCGCCAAGTGTGGACGGAGCGCAGTATCCTACTGCCAGAACCGTGTTGGCCGGGTTGGCGATGCTATTGGCCAGGTGATGCTTGACCCTCCCGGCCTCCATCATGCCCGAAGAAGAGATAATGATAACCGGTTTTTTTATGTCGTTCAGCCTCATCGAGTCCTCCTTCGAGCTTATGTAAAAGAGTGAGTTGAACCCGAAAGGATCAGGGTCAGTAAGCATTACCTTCATCACATCATCGTTGAAGCATTCGCTGTGAAGACGGAAGATATTGGTTGCATTGACCGAGAGGGGACTGTCAACATACATTTCCACCGGTGGCAGGCGCTTTTCATTATAGAGCTTGTTCAGCGAATAGACTATCTCCTGTGTTCTTCCCACACTGAAAGCGGGGATGATCAGTTTTCCCTTCTTCTCAACGCATGTATGGTTAACTACTGAGAACAGCTCCTCGTCCGATTCTTTGAAAGAAGAATGCAGGCGATCGCCGTATGTCGATTCGGTGATAAGGAAGTCAGCCTGTGCGAACGGCTCAGGGCTCCTGAGTATCCTGTTTACCGGCCTTCCGATATCACCCGTATAGGCCAGCCGTTTGATGCCATCCTTTTCCCTGAGCTCAATGCTTACAACGGCACTGCCGAGCATGTGGCCGGTATTGGTGAACCTTACATTAGTGTACTCATCAATCCGGAATTTGCGGTCGTATGCCACACCGATGAAGAGCTTCAGTGAGGCTGTGCCGTCGGACTGTGTATAGAGCGGCTCAACGGGCGGCAGCCCTTTTTTTGCCCTCTTCCTGTTGAATGTCTGGGTATCGAGCTCCTGTATCTTACCTGAGTCGGCCAGCATTATGGAGCAGAGATCACGTGTTGCATTTGTGCACACTACCGAACCGTCAAACCCGTGACGGTACATAAAAGGGATAAGTCCCGAATGATCTATATGGGCATGTGAAAGTATGATATGATCTACCGTCGCGGGAGAGAAGGCAAGCGACCGGTTCATGCTGTCGGTTTCAAGCCCTTTGCCCTGAAACTGGCCGCAGTCGATAAGAATTTTCTTACCATGTTCGGTTTCAATGAGGACCTTGCTGCCTGTTACCTCACGCGCAGCACCGTAGAATGTGATTTTCATGACGTGAATGCATTATACCGGTTGCTAAGATACTTAAAGTAAAGGGTACCATGTGGTGATTAGTAATGAACATTTAATGAACATTAAGACAAATCTCCTTTTATGACTGAACTCTTTAGTCTATTTTTGGGAGGTTGTCAAACTATACATTCGCATTTTAATGAAACTTGATAAGATATTCTCGTTCCTTGCCCCTAAGGAGGGCAAGTTCTATCCACTTTTTAAAGATTCATCAGCCAATCTTATTGTGGCTGCTGAGCTTCTCAGGGAGCTGATGAGAGAACCTCACCCGGAGAAACGTGATATCCTTGTTGACAAGATCAAGGAGTCAGAAAGTGTGGGTGACCAGATATCGAGGAACCTGTTTATGACGCTGAACAGCAATTTCATAACGCCGTTCGACAGGGAGGACATCTTTGACCTGGTGCATGCCACCGACTCGGTTGTCGACCTTATTTTCGGAGCATCAAAGAAGATATCGCTCTATCATGTCGGCGACATACCGTCGGAGTTCGTAGAGATGGCAGATCTCATCCACCGGGCATCTATTGAAATAAACACAACATTCAACGGCCTCAAGGATGTACTGCACCTCTCAAAGTACAATGAAAACTGCCGCAGGATTAGTGAGCTTGAAGAGCTGGCCGATGATGTCAACCACAGATACCTGGCCAAACTGTTCCTTGAAGAGAAGGATGCGATTGAACTGATAAAGAAGAAGGATATCCTGCAGGCGCTTGAGAAGGCTGCGGACCGTTGTGATGATGTTGCCGACATCATCTCATCAGTAATTATCAAAATAGCTTAAAAGTCGCCTGATGGAATTTAAACTGCTGATAATCATCGTTGTTCTTGCCTTTGCGTTTGACCTTATCAACGGCTTCCATGATGCAGCTAACTCGATAGCTACGATAGTGTCAACGAAGGTGCTTACCCCTTTTCAGGCAGTTCTCTGGGCTGCCTTCTTTAATTTCATGGCTTATCTTGTATTTGAGCTCCATATTGCTGACACTATTGCAAAGATAGTTGACACCTCTGCCATTACACTGATGGTAATAATGGCAGGTATCATAGCTGCCATTATCTGGAATCTGCTGACCTGGTATATGGGAATTCCCTCGAGCTCTTCACACACACTTGTCGGGGGCTTTGCGGGGGCGGCAATCGCCTTCACGGGATGGGATGTGGTGCACACCGGAAAAATTGTCAAAATAGGAGCGTTCATTTTCCTGGCACCTCTTCTCGGAATGATAATATCATACCTTTTCTCCATTGCATTGTTGTGGATCAGCAGGAAAGGCAACCCTTTCAGGCTCGATAAGCGTTTCAAGGGTTTTCAGCTTCTCTCTTCAGCACTGTTCAGTGGGCCACGGAGGCAATGACGCACAGAAGGTAATGGGTATCATCGCAGCGGCACTAATGGTCTATTTCCATGGAGTGGAAGCATCGGCGATACCTCACTGGGCGCAGATCGAAATGGTGAACGGCAAGATACACGATATACCGCACTGGATAGTGCTCGGGTGTTACACCGCTATCAGTCTGGGTACACTGATGGGTGGCTGGCGAATTGTTAAGACCATGGGGACGAAGATAACCAAGCTGACCCCTTTTGAGGGTGTGGCAGCCGAAAGCGCCGGAGCGGTACTTCTCTTCGGCACTGAGGCATTCGGAATCCCTGTGAGCACAACCCATACCATTACGGGTGCCATTATGGGTGTCGGACTGACGAAGCGCATAACGGCCGTAAGATGGGGTGTGACTATCAATCTTCTCTATGCCTGGCTGCTGACAATACCCGTTTCCATGCTCCTGGCGGCAGGGATATACCACGTGCTGGTGCTGGTGACAGGAATAAGATAAGAATATTCAATTCATTGTTTCAAAGCCTCTGATTGTGCTTCCCGAGGTCTTGCGCAGATCAAAGACAATCACTTCATTCTCGCCATTTCTCAGCCATGATGCCGGACAGAAGAGCCTCTGCTGAGGACCTATCTCCCAGTATCTCCCCAGGTTGTTTCCGTTGATCCAGACAAAGCCCTTGATGAAATTTGTCATGTCAATGAATGTGT
>JALOMM010000045.1 GCA_025455535.1 Bacteroidales bacterium
TGATGGACTTTTTCTTCTGCCATTCGGAAACGGAGCCGAGAGGATGCTGCGTAATGCTGATATCTCATCCTCCTTCCATGGCATTAACTTCAACATCCACGGGCAGGGTCATCTCTTCAGGGCGGCACAGGAGGCGATCGCCTACTCTTTCAGGTTTGGCCTTGAGATAATGAAGGAGACAGGCATCAACCCGGGTGTCATCAGAGCCGGTGACTCAAACCTCTTCCGGAGCAAAGTGTTCAGGGATACCCTTTCCAGCCTCACTTCCGCGGTGATAACCCTGTACAACACTGACGGCTCGGCAGGAGCTGCCCGTGGTGCAGGTATAGGGTGCGGTTACTATAAAAACGAGAAAGAGGCATTCGGAGGTCTCGAGGCCATTGGTGCAAGCGAGCCGGATAACAGTCTGTCTGCCGTTTATGAGGCAAAATACCAGGAATGGGTGGATATTCTTGAGGATAAATTATATAAATAAGCTTTTACCATGACTAAGAAAATGAATAAAGAAATCTTCCCCGGGATAGGGAAGATCAGGTATGAAGGAAGGGACTCGAAAAATCCCCTGGCGTTCAGATGGTATGACCCCGAGGCAAAGGTTGGCGGGAAAAAAATGAAGGAGATGCTTCGTTTTGCTGTTGCATACTGGCACTCATTCTGCGGCGACGGAACTGATACTTTCGGTGCAGCAACCAGGTCCTTCCCTTATGACGGCCTGACAGGCGATGACCGCATCAGGGTCAGGATCGATATGGCCTTTGAATTCATTACGAAGATCGGAGCACCCTTCTATTGTTTTCATGATACGGATGTTGTCGGTGACGGTACCGTATTTGAAATTGAAAAGCGTCTTGAGAAGTTTGTCCCTCTGTTGAAGACAATGCAGAAGGAGACGGGGACAAAGCTCCTCTGGGGTACCGCAAACCTCTTCAGTAATCCCCGTTACATGAACGGTGCTGCCACCAATCCCGATTTCAACGTGCTGACCCACGCTGCCGTGCAGCTGAAGAACGCCATCGATGCAACCATCGCCCTCGGCGGACAGGGTTATGTATTCTGGGGCGGACGCGAAGGCTATCTGTCGCTGCATAACACAGACATGAAGCGTGAGCTCGACCACCTGGCCATGATGCTGACCCTGGCACGCGACTATGGGCGCAGGAATGGGTTCAGGGGGACATTCTACATTGAGCCTAAGCCGATGGAGCCCACCAAGCATCAGTATGACTTCGATGCCGCAACTGTCATAGGCTTTCTCCGCCACTACGGGCTTGACAGGGACTTCAGTCTCAACGTGGAGGTCAACCATGCCACCCTTGCCGGACACTCGTTTCAGCATGACCTGCAGACGGCAGCTGACGCCGGCATGCTGGGCAGCATAGATGCCAACAGGGGCGACTACCAGAACGGGTGGGACACCGATGAGTTCCCGACAAATATCAATGAGATCACCGAAGCAATGCTTGTTATACTTCGTGCAGGAGGCTTCACTACCGGGGGCATCAACTTTGACGCACACCTCAGGCGTAACTCGACTGACCCTGAGGATCTGTTTATCGCCCATATCAACGGCATGGATACATTTGCAAGGGCCCTGATAATAGCTGACAGGATCCTTAAAGACTCAGACTACCTTAAGATGAGGAAGTCACGGTATTCCTCATTCGACGGTGGTGACGGCGCTCAGTTTGAAAAAGGAAAACTGACTCTGGAAGATATGAGGAAAATAGCACACAGGGGCGGTGAGCCGGAGAAGATAAGCGGCAAGCAGGAACTCCTTGAGCAACTCATTAATATGTATATTATCTGACACGCCGGGGACACTGAGGTATGTTAATAAAACGGAAGTTGCCCCCTTCCGTTTTTTTTATTATCTTTTCTCACATATTGTGCGGCCGCATGAAAATGAAACTTCTGACCTCAAGAGAGCTGGCGAAGGCAACAAACCTCGATATGCCGGGTGGTGTTTTTATTGCAGAGGCCCTTATGCAGATCTTTCGCTACAACAAGCTTAACAGGGTCTACTCGTCGGCCTATGACAACGACCCGGTTGTCTTTATCAACTCCATCCTTGACCAGCTCGATATAAAATATGAAGTCCCGGAGAAGGATATGGAAAACATCCTTTCCGAAGGACCGTTCATTACGGTGTCAAATCATCCCTTCGGGGGCATTGATGCCCTTATATTACTCAAGATAATCACCTCCCGCCGCAATGACATCAAGGGAATGGCAAACTTCCTTCTGCAGAAGATTGATCCTCTGAAGGAATATGTTTTGCCGGTTAATCCCTTCGAGATGCGCAAGGATGTGAAGTCTTCATTCAAAGGTCTCAAGGAAGGATTGAATTATCTTAAGGAAGGGCATGTTGTGGCTATCTTTCCTGCGGGCGAAGTTTCAACCTATCAGTCGGAATCAAATATTATTATTGACCGTGAATGGCAGGAGCCGGCACTGAAGTTCATGAAGCTGGCCGAGGTACCTGTGGTGCCGGTATATTTTCACGGTACGAATTCACGCTGGTTTCATATACTTGGAAGGATCCATCCTTTGTTGCGGACGGCGAAGCTGGCCTCGGAGTTGTTTAACAAGCGCCACAAGATCATCAGGGTGCGTATCGGCAAACCTGTCACAGTCAGGGAGCAGGCTGAATTTCATGATATTGCCCGTTACGGACGCTACCTCAGGGCCAGGACTTATTCTCTTGGCTCAACCCTTGAAGCCCGCTATTTCTTCCCGAACCTCAGGCAGCGCCGCAGCAAGAGACAGGTACCGGTGGCTGATCCTGTCGAAAAGGCAATGCTCCGTGATGAGTTCAACAGCGTCAGGCAGGCTCATGAGCTCTTCACCAGCAAAAACTTCAGCGTCCTGTTTGCTCCGACACGGGTCATCCCGAACATTTTCCGGGAAATTGGAAGATTGAGGGAGATAACATTCAGAGCCGTAGGAGAGGGAACCAACAGAGCAACCGATATTGACGAGTACGACTTTTATTATCACCACCTGGTGATATGGGACATCGATACGGACTCTGTTGTGGGAGCCTACCGGCTGGGCAAGGGAAAGGAGATCCTCAGCCAGTATGGCATCAAGGGATTCTACATTAACTCCCTGTTCAGGATCAGCAAGGCTTTTGAGCCTTACCTGCATGAGTCTATTGAACTGGGCAGGTCGTTTATTGTCCCTGAATACCAGCGCAAGCCTCTCTCCCTCTTCCTCCTCTGGAAGGGGCTTCTGTCGGTGCTGCTTACACATGTTGATTACAGATATCTTATCGGGCCGGTAAGTATAAGCAATGACTTTTCCGTTTTTTCCAAATCGCTCATAGTCGAGTTCATCAGGAACAACCACTTTGATGATGACATGGCGCGATATATCAAGCCCAGGAAAGAGTTCAATCCTCAGTTTGATCCGCGGTTTGACAGTCGTATTATTATTGACAATGCCGAGAATGACATCAGCAAAGTTGAAAAGGTTGTCAGTGATGTCGACGGCGGTTACAGGATACCGGTGCTGCTGAAGAAATACCTTGAAGTGAATGCGAAGATAATCGGCTTTAATGTCGACCCCGACTTTAACAACTGTCTTGACGGACTGATCATGCTGGATGTTTATAAATTCCCTGTTGATTTTGTCAGGGCGCTGTCAAAGGATATGAGTGAGGAAGATGTAAGGATGCGGTTCAGCGGCAACCAATAAAAAACCCGGCTCGGGGCCGGGTTCTTCATCTTAGCATAGGCAGACTGCCTGCCTGCCGCTTATATTAATAGAACTTATATCTCTGGTCAACAACCTCTTTCTTGTCACGGATGGCCTGGTAAGCTTCATATGAGGCGCGTATCTCATAGTTTGAGCCGAGCCTCTCGCGTATGAGCGCCAGATCCTCAGCCTGTGAGGGGGCTGCTGTATTAACTACATACATGAAGACTCCATTGTTACCTGTGACAGGCCTGGAGAGTAAACCAGCCTCGGAGGCTGATGCTGCTGCTATCAGACCTGGTTCTATTCCCGCTCCCGGGATAGAAAATGACCTGAAATTGATACCTGCGGCATCCTGTACAGTAGTGTTGTAGTGTGCAGCGATATCATATATCGTCTTTCCTTCAGCTGCCAGTTTCTTCATCTCTTCGGAAATGATCTCACCCTTCTTCCTTTTGGCGAGGATGAACCGTATATCCGAAGACACCGATTCTACCGGAGCTATGCCCTCTTCCTGTACGCGTGTACAATAAGCCACCACATACATGTCAGGCAGTTCGAATACAGCCTGACTGCTGCCGTCAAGGATTATCTCACCCTCCTCGCTGTACTGGAACAGTGACATTACCAGCCCGCGTGACTGAGTCATACCCGGCAGCTCCTTCTGATCAGGTGTGACATTCAACGCCAGTTTCTTGTTAAGGTTGCCGTCTGCTACAGCTTTGTTGAATTTCTCATATGTGTTATTGGTACCGGCAAACTGTGACGCCTCGGCATAGATCCGCTGGGTTGTAGTGCTGCTGGGTATCACCTTGCGGTCAACAATGCCAATGTCGTATTTCTTTACGCCGGGGCTCTGGTCTATGATCTTTATGATGTGCAGCCCGAAGTTTGTTTCAACAGTCACCAGTTCTCCCTTCCTGCTGCTGAAACATGCATTATTAAAAGGAACAACCATCATTCCCTCGCTGAACCAGCCGAGGTCACCTCCGACCTGTGCCGAGCCCTGGTCATCGGAATTGGCCATGGCGAGCAGGTTGAAGTCAATGCCTGATTTGACCAGCTGTATGAGACTGTCAGCTTCTCTTTTGGCCTGTGCCATGCTCCTGCCGGTGTTTGGGGAAAGGAGAATATGGGCAGCTCTGACTGAATCAGGGCGATTGGCTATATCAATTATTCTTGCGATCTTATATGTACCATCTTCAAAGTAAGGGCCGAACACAGCAGACCTGTCCTCTGACTTCGCCAGATCACGAAGGCCTTCGGGCAGTGCTGAAAGCGGTTGATAGAATCCTGTATGACGGGTGTCTGCATTGAGATTGATGTACTGAACCAGGTCTGTTGCCCCGGCAAAATGAACCTTCTCATCTGTGGCCCATCTCTCTGCTTCCTTCAGGTCTTCCTCCGAGGGCTTGATCTCAAAAGCGATATATTCCATGTCCCTCTGGGCCGGACGCTTAAAATTCTCCTTATGAGCATCGTAATACTTCCTTATCTCGTCAGAGGTTACATTGATGCTGCTGTCAGGAACAGCCGCATAGTTGCGCGAAACATAGCTGAAACTGACAGTATTGCCTGCAAGTGAAGCTTCATATTCTGACTGTTTGCCGGTGACATACAGCCCTTTTGACATGAGGGTCACCAGTTTTGAATTCAGTCTGTCATTCAGTATCTGGTCCTCGAAGAAGAGCCAGTATCTCTTTGTAGCATCATCAGTCTCGGTAGCCTTGAGGAAGTTTATAAGAAAAGACTCGTTGAACATGCCGGTCTGAGGATCGGTGAAGAGCTGCCTGACAATAGGATGTGGATTCTCACCGAAAACCAGGGTCTCCATCTCTTCCGGACTCACAGCGATACCGGCTGTACGGTATGTCTTTCCCATGAGCCTGTCAGAAAGCATCTGCTGCCAGATCTGTTCCCTGATGCTCAGCGCCATCTCCTCGTTGATCTCGGTATTGCCTGACATCTTGTATATCTCCGTCAGTTCCTGCACCCTGGTCTCAAATTCCTGGTATGATACTGTCTCCCCGTCTATCCGGGCAAGCTCATAGATTTTTTTCGCCTGGCGCCTCTGCGAATTACCGCTTCCGAAGAAATCACTGACAACAAAAAGAAGCAGTGAAAGCCCTATCACACCTGCCACCAGGGGACCTGCCTTCTCTCTTAAAGTCTGAAGTACTGACATCTATTGACTATTTAAATGATTGGTTGTAGCTTTTAAAATACAGGCGACAAATATAACAAAATTCAGCAAAACAAAAGGGAACCGCTGATTCTGATTTCTGCCTCAGGTGAAAATGTGATAATTCTCATTTTTCATAGATATCTTGCACCTAATTAATACCTTGAAACCGGTTACCATAAAATAAAGCTTATGTCGAAGAACCTGAGAGGACTGTCCGGCAGAACAGGCCCTGTAAATGGGTTATATGAAGAGATAGTGCGGGCTGTCACTGAAGATCATGACAAAAAGGATGAAAAGCTGGCTATTCTGTCCGGCAGGTTCATGACAGGTAGGTCAGCCGTGCTGGGAGTAAGTTCATTCTACGATTTTCTTCATGCAGAGCATCTCGGTAAGAAAGCATTTGTTTGTGACGGAACGGCCTGCCTTACATCAGGAAAGCAGGCAGAGGTCAGGAAAGAGTTGCTTGGCAGGTACCGTGAGAGCGAGATAGGTACGGTGTCATGTCTTGGCCATTGTCATTCCAACGACGCCGTGCTGGTCAACGGCGAGGCTGTCACGGCAGGGAAGGACCGTCTGGCAGGTAGCCTGCGGACTGACTCCAATGTCGGCCGTCCGGTACTGCTGGCTCCGACAGGTAATATAAGGGAGTATTATTCTCCGGCAGGTCGCGGGGCAGTTGATTTTGATGAAGCTCTTTCTGAGCTTGAGCGTTCAGGTCTCAGGGGAAGAGGAGGAGCAGGGTTCCCGTTTCATATAAAGGTAAGATCGTCACGTGATGCAAACGCATCGCAGAAATATATTGTCTGCAATGCCGACGAAGGAGATCCTGGAGCCTTCTCTGACAAGTGGCTCCTCGAAGAGCGGCCTCATTCGGTTCTCTTCGGCATGCTGATGACAGGCCTTATCACTGGCGCTGACACCGGCGTCCTTTATATCCGTGGGGAGTATCCCCTTGCTGTAAAGCTGACCAGGGAGGCAGTGCGGGAGATTGAAGAGGAAGGGATCATAACAGGATCAGATGGGGTTAGGGGATTACGTTTCAGGTTTCATGTGGTGGAGGGATCAGGAGCCTATATATGCGGAGAGGAGACGTCGCTTCTCAATTCGCTTGAGGGGCTCAGGCCTGAGGTGCGCACACGGCCGCCTTTCCCTGCCGTCTACGGGCTCTTTGGCAAACCGACTGTACTGAGCAATGTTGAGACATTTGCCAATATTCACTTTATACTTAAGGAGGGAGGCGAGACCTGGGCTTCGCTTGGGACAGAGAAATCTCCCGGCACTAAGCTGGTGTCACTTGACGGAGCGTTCAGCAAACCGGGTCTTCTTGAGGTAAGGATGGGGACCCCGCTCAGGACTGTCATCGATGAGATGGGAGGGGGAACGCGCTACCCGGTAAAGGCATTCCAGATAGGAGGGCCGCTGGGCGGGCTTGTGCCTGCAGATAAGATCGATGATCTTACACTTGATTTTGAATCGTTCAGCCGCGAAGGATTTCTTCTTGGCCATGCCAGCATTGTCTCTGTCCCTGAGAGCTTCCCGCTGATCAGGCTGCTCGAACATCTCTTTGAGTTTACCAGGAAGGAGTCATGCGGCAAGTGCTTCCCCTGCCGGCTGGGTTCTGCAAGAGGACTGGAGCTGCTGTCTGAAGCTGCGGTCAGGGGTAAAAAGATCGACCGTGAGCTTTTTGATGACCTGCTCGAGACGATGCAGATTGGCTCCCTGTGCGCACTCGGTGGAGGACTGCCTCTTCCCGTGAGGAACGCCCTGCAGTATTTCAGCCATGAGCTTGATGAATACTTCACAGCCTGAAAACAAAAGCGATGAGCAACATAGCCTATATTGACAACAAACCGTTTCCTGTTACCGATGGCGAGACCATACTGGAATTTGTGAGGAGAAACAGGGGGCGTGACCTGATCCCGACGCTGTGCCAGGCTGATAACCTTGAGAACTACGGATCGTGCCGCATATGCTCGGTTGAGGTGGCCCTGAAGGAAAACGGGCCCTCAAGGATAATGGCCTCATGCCATACCCCTGTCACACCGGGGCACTATATCTACCCTTCGACAGACAGGATCACCAGGTTGAGAAGAAATATCATTGAGCTGGTTCTGTCAGAATACCCTGAGGCATCCGTCACACCCGATGCGGGGATGCTGCCGACAGAGTTCCAGAGTGTGGTGGCCACAACAGGCGTAAGCCATGTGAGATATCCTGTCTCTGTTGCAAAGCATGAGAAAGATATGAGTCATCCCTACGTCTGGTCAGACCTTTCAGAGTGCATCAAATGCTACCGCTGCGTGACCGTGTGCGAGGAGATTCGGGTATCGAGCACCGGCACCTCATGCCCTCCGATAGAGCGGGCCCCGCGCCGCCGCGCGCGCCCGGACCGGATCGAGCAGCGACCAGTCGCCCTCGGGAATGTCGTTGCCCAGCGGAAACGGCGCGCGCGGCTCGAGCCCGATGGCGATCAGCACCCGATCGTGCTGGTAATAGCGCGCCGCTGACTGGACGACGAACACACCAAAGAACTGCGGCGCGATCGCCCGGTATTCGTTCACCAGCGCCATCGCGTCTGCGTCGTCGAGCGCGGCGAATTCACGACCGGACCGCTCGCGCGCGAGCGCGGCAATGCCGCTCAGTCCGTCACCCAGGGTGGCAAGGGCCGCATCGTCGAGACGCCCGCGGTCCGCATAGAGATCGAGGCTGCCGGCGGAGGGCAGCCGGCCGTCGCCGGTGGCCGGAATCATGAGATCGAGCAGGCGGCGCAGGGTTTCCCGCAGCGGGGCGGGAATCGGCTGGTCGCTCGTGATGAGGGTGGCGTCGCCGCGCATTGCATCGTCGGTAAGGACGTTGGCGGGCTTTCCATCCTCTGGCTTCGTATCGCGTGGCATGCGTCGGCTCCGGGCGGTCGGATCAGTCGAACAGG
>JALOMM010000046.1 GCA_025455535.1 Bacteroidales bacterium
AGACATGTCTGAGACCTGTCTGAACGGTTAAAATATATTTATCGTTTTAATATTCATGAATTCACGCAGCCCCTCCACAGCCAGCTCACGGCCATAGCCTGATTCCTTTACCCCTCCGAATGGGAGTCCGGGTTCTGATTTGACAAACCCGTTTATGGCAACCGTTCCCGTATCTATCTGTCTGGCAACATCAAGAGCAAGCGACTCGTCAGAGGTCCAGACAGCTGCACCGAGTCCGAACGGCGTGTCATTTGCCATTTTAACAGCTTCTGCGACACTTTCGAAGGTGAACAGGGGTACAACGGGGCCGAACACCTCTTCGCATGCCAGAGGAGCCGTAACAGGCACCTGGTCAACGACAGAGGGAAGAAACACTGCAGGTCCGGCATCGGGATCCCTCCCGCCGCAAAGAAGCTTCGCTCCGGCTCTCAGTGTCAGATCAAGCTGTCTCTCAAGCTCATCAGCCGCAGCGCCGTTAACCATTGGCCCGACATCGGTAGAATTGTCAAGCGGGTCGCCCGTCTTCAGGGATAAGACCCTGTCTATCAGTCTCTCTCTGAAAACTTCATAGATGTCAGCATGGATGATCAGTCTCTTGGCTGCGATGCAGCTCTGGCCGCAGTTCTGGAACCGTGAGAAGACCGCGGCCTCCACTGCCTGCTCCGGCGAGGCATCCGGAAACACGATGAAGGGATCGCTGCCACCCAGCTCCATCACAACCTTCTTCAGGTTTTTTCCGGCGATGGCTGCAACGGTAGAACCGGCATTGTTGCTCCCTGTGAGAGAGACACCCCTTACAAGCGGTGACGATATGAGAGCCGAGACCTGGTCATGTGTCGGGAAGAGCGTTCGGAAGAGTCCGTCGGGATAGCCTGAGGCCTTTACAATCTCTTCAATGGCCAGGGCGCACCGAGGCACGTTGGAGGCATGCTTGAGCAGCGCCCCGTTACCTCCCGTTAGTGCCGGCACAATGAACCTGAAGACCTGCCAGAAGGGGAAGTTCCAGGGCATAATTCCGAGTATAATTCCCTGGGGTTCATAAGAAACATAGCTCTCTCGGGCAGACGACTCTCTCCTTTCGGGCTTCAGCATCGCGGCGGCATGGTCGGCGTACCAGCTGCACAGCAGTGCACACTTGTCCGCCTCAGCCATACCCTGTGACACAGGCTTGCCCATCTCTGTGGCCATGATTTCAGCCACCTCCCTCCTCCTGCTCTTCAACTGGTCCGCCATTGACCTTAAGAGACCACATCTCCGGGCGGCAGGAACATGACGCCATTTCCGGAAAGCCTCACCGGCAGCACTAACTATATCCCCAATCTCCCTGTCCGCCATTTCAGGAAATGTTGCCATAGTTCTGCCCGTCCACGGATTATAACTTATATATGCCATGCCACCAATCTATTCTTGATTCCCATTCTTAAGTCTTAATTCTTAATTCTTAATTTCAACAAGAGTTGCCGCCCCGTAACCATAAGCTGCAAATGATGCATCATGATAACTGCATGACGGATAATGCTCTGTGATCATTCTTCTTAACTCTTCCTTCAGCTTGCCGCTACCAACGCCATGAATGAAAATTATCTCCCTGATCCCTGTCCTGAGAGCGTTGTCCATTTCACCCCTCACACGTGCAAGTTGTCTCATGACAGCATCATTGCCCCTATATCCGCTCATCAGGTGAAGATCGACCTCTCGTGACAGTTGCCTTCTGTTGCCGGGGGGTTTATCAGGACCGGATTTCATCTCTGCAGATTTTTTCTTAAAATTAGTTATTTTTGGCGCATCCTGAATGTATGTCACCCGGTTACCATAATATCAGAATCGGAGATTATTTCTATGATCTGCCCGATGAGAAAATAGCGAAGTATCCTCTTCCCGAGAGGGATAGTTCGAAGCTGCTGCACTGGAACGGGGTTGAGATTAATGACAGGATCTTCAGGGATATGCCAGCGATACTGAGCCCAGGCAGCCTTATTGTCTTCAACAACACAAGGGTAATAAGAGCGAGACTCATTTTCAGGAAGGAAAGCGGCGCAACCATAGAGATATTCTGCCTCGAACCGCTTGAACCGTATGATTTTGCAATGAATCTCTCATGCACAACAGGGGTTGTATGGAAGTGTCTTATCGGAAATCTCAGGAGGTGGAAGAGCGGCAGGCTCACTGCTACATTCACGGCAGAGGGGGTCACATGCGTCCTGCACGCCGAAAAGATATCAGCCGAAGGGGGCACCTTCATGATAAGGTTTGAATGGGAAGGGGGGCAGATCTCATTCGGTGAGGTGCTGGAGGCAATTGGCCATATGCCGGTTCCCCCCTACCTCGGAAGAGAGGATGAGCAGAGTGATGTTTCGTCATACCAGACCGTCTATGCGCGTATTGAGGGATCAGTTGCCGCGCCGACCGCGGGACTGCATTTTACCCCTTCTCTGCTGAAGTCGCTCACAGACAGGGGATTTGATACAGCCGAACTAACATTGCATGTCAGCGCCGGGACATTCAGACCGGTAAAATCAGAGAAGATCATTGACCACCTTATGCACAGGGAACATTTTTATGTTCCTCAGCATATTCTGCGTAGTCTTAAAGGGAGAAAGGTGATTGCTGTGGGAACAACTACTGTAAGGACCCTGGAAAGCATCTACTGGCTTGGAGTCAAATGTGCGGAGGGGATCATGAAGGACGGAAACAGTGCTTCCGTATCGCAATGGGAACCTTATACACGGCGGAGTGACCTGGATATGGATAAGGCGGTGGAATCCCTCCTTGGGATGATGGAAAATGCAGGCATTGAGACACTTGAAGCTACAACTGATATAATGATTGTACCCGGATACAGGTTCAGGGCAGTCAATGGCATGATAACCAACTTCCATCAGCCGGGGAGCACCCTTCTCCTGCTCGTGGCTGCATTCACAGGGAGCAGATGGAGAGAAGTTTATGATCATGCCCTTACCTCCGGATACAGGTTCCTGAGCTATGGTGACAGCATGCTGCTGCAACCCGAAAAATAACCGGGGATCTTATTGTTCAGTATTTCACAGATAAGTGATAATTATCATATCTTAGCCAGCAAAAATCAGGCGCTGATATCTTTGCGTCGGAATTAATAAAATCTGATTAAAATCAAACAAATATGACTAATCAAGCCCTTATTCTTTTCTTTCTTGTGGGGCTTATTTTTGTGGGAGTGGTGATTCTCTTCTCCGGACTGGTAGCACCGAGATCGACATCCCCTCAGAAATTCGACCCGTATGAATGCGGAATACCTACCAAGGGTACCACCTGGCTACAGTTCAATGTCGGGTATTACCTCTTTGCGATCCTCTTCCTGATATTTGATGCGGAGATTGTCTTTCTCTTTCCGTGGGCGGTGGTCATGCGGGAGGTAGGCATGGTAGCCTTCATCGAAATCTCAGTCTTTATACTCATTCTGGGTCTGGGACTAGCCTATGCCTGGAAAAAACATGCTCTGACATGGGAATAAAAGGGATGAAAAAGGAGGAGTTCAGGGACAACGAGACCCTTGAACAGCTGCAGGAAAGCGGAGCAAATGTCTTTGTAACAACCATAGACAGCGTAATTAACTGGGGCAGGAAGAACTCGCTGTGGCCTCTCACCTTCGCGACAAGCTGTTGCGGTATTGAGATGATGGCGACCGGGGCCCCCAGGCATGACTTCGCCCGTTTCGGGATGGAGGTCTACCGCGCCAGTCCGCGCCAGGCGGACGTCATTGTGGTAGCCGGCACCATCACCAACAAGATGGCCCCTGTTCTCCAGAGGCTGTACGAACAGATGTCAGAACCCAAGTACGTGGTGGCCATGGGTGCATGTGCCATCTCCGGAGGCCCGTTCTACCTCAACTCGTACAATGTGGTCAAGGGTGTGGAACATGTCATCCCCGTAGATGTCTTTGTCCCTGGATGCCCTCCGCGCCCTGAATCGCTCCTGTATGCCATGCTTCAGCTGCAGCGCAAGATAGAGACAGAGTCAATGAAGTCAAGAAAGAAGCGCAGCGAATCACATAACAGTATCTGATAAGAGATGGAAAAGAGTCAACTCTATGCAGCAATAGCCGCCGCTGTGCCAGAAGCTGCGACAGCCGAAGGAAAACAGTTTGTGGAACTGACAGTAGCCCCGGAAAAACTTAAGTCTGTCATGGGCAGGCTCAGGGATGAGAGCAACCTCTCTTTTGACATTCTTGTGTGCCTTACCGGAATGGATTACGGCACCGACCTGGGAGTGGTTTATCATCTCAGGTCATATGCCTTCAATCATATGGCAGTTGTTAAAACGAGGATATCTGACAGGGAAAACCCTGCCGTTGACTCGGTATGCTCCATCTGGCCAGGTGCCGAATATCACGAACGTGAAGTCTACGATCTTCTCGGAATCAGGTTCAATGATCATCCTGACCTGAGAAGGATATTCCTCGACAGCACATGGGGATACCCCCTCAGGAAGGATTACAAAGACGATGTAAACATTGTTTCAAAATAAGTTATGGAAGTGAAGGAAAAAATGGGCAGGCTCGAGAATGAGGAGTACATAATTAACATGGGCCCTCAGCACCCGTCCACCCACGGGGTGCTCCGCCTGGTCGTCGCACTCAAGGGTGAGATCGTTCAGAGGGTCGAGCCTCACATCGGTTACATACACCGCGGCATCGAGAAGATGTGCGAGAACCTGACTTATCAGCAGATAATACACCTCACTGACAGGATGGATTACCTGTCGGCACATATCAATAACGAGGCTGTCTGCCTGACGGTGGAGAAAGCCCTCGAGATAGAGGTTCCGGAAAGGGTTAAGTACATCCGCACAATCATGAGCGAGCTGACAAGGATACAGTCGCATCAGCTCTTCTGGGCCACCTTCGGGATGGATCTTGGCGGACTGACATGCTTCTTCTACGGTCTGCGGGACCGCGAAAAGATTCTCGACATATTCGAGGAGAGCTGCGGCGGAAGGATGATCGTGAGCTACAACACACCCGGCGGCCTGATGAACGACATACATCCCAACTTCCAGAACAGGGTAAAGGAATTTCTCAAATACTTCCGCGGAGTGATACATGAGTATGATGATCTTCTCACCGGCAACGTGATCTTCCAGGAACGCTCGAAAGGAATGGGTGTAATGACGAAGGAGGAGGCAATAGCATGGGGACTGACAGGCCCCACCGGCCGTGCTTCAGGATTCTCATGCGATATCAGGAAGCATAATCCGTACAGTGCATATGATAAGGTGACATTCAGGGAGATACTCTACACCGAGGGAGATGTCTTCCACCGTTACCTGGCCAGGATGGAAGAGATGAGAGAGTCAATGAACATCATCGACCAGCTTATTGACAACATCCCCGAAGGTCCTTTCACGGCAAAGATGAAGCCCGTGATCAAATTACCGGAGGGTGAGTATTTTCAGAGTGTAGAGACCGCCCGCGGCGAGCTTGGCGTTTATATTGTCAGCGACGGCAACAAGAACCCTTACAGGGTTAAGTTCAGGTCTCCCAACTTCGTCAACCTTGCACCGCTGAACCTCATGGCCAGGGGATCAAAGATAGCCGACCTCGTTGCCATAGGCGGCTCGCTTGACCTGATCATACCCGATATTGACAGATAGAACCAACGAAACAGAATCCTGATATGGAGTTTAGCATATACGATTTCAGTTCATTTACTGCCTGGATTGATCAGAGCCTGAGGGCCGCAATGAGCCCGGGCATGGCAGTGGCCATAGAAATGTTGATCATCGGAGTGGCGATACTTATCTTCTATGCAATAGTGGGGTTGTTCCTCGTCTACGCAGAGAGGAAGGTTTGCGCGCTGATGCAGAACAGGATGGGGCCCAACAGGGTCGGACCAGGCGGCATCTTTCAGACCATCGCAGACCTTGTCAAGCTTCTCTTTGTTGAGCTTGTGCCTATAAAGAATGCAGACAAAATACTTTTCAGCCTTGCACCTTATATTGTAATAATAGCTTCATTCATGGCTATGGGGGCGTTGCCCTTTGCCAAGGGGCTGCATGCCATAGACCTGAACATAGGTGTCTTTTACCTGATGGCCGTCTCATCGATGGGGGTCGTGGGTGTACTCCTGGCCGGGTGGGCAAGCAATAACAAATATTCACTCATCGGTGCAATGAGAATCGGGGCACAGATAGTGAGCTACGAAATCTCTGTCGGCATGTCGCTTGTGACCATCGTTGTCCTGGCCGGCACCATGCAGCTCTCTGAGATCGTACAGGCACAGCAGTACGGATGGTTCATCTTCAGGGGTCACATACCGGCCCTGATAGCCTTCGTCATATTTATTGTCGCCAGCACGGCCGAGACCAACAGGGGACCGTTCGACCTTGCCGAGGCAGAATCGGAACTCACCGCAGGATTCCATACCGAATACTCCGGAATAAGATTCGCTTTCTTCTTCCTGGCGGAATACATTAACATGTTCATCGTCGCAGCCATTGCCACCACAGTTTTCTTCGGCGGCTGGATGCCGTTCAATGTTTACGGTTGGGAAGGATTCAACAAGGTGATGAACTTCATCCCTCCTTTCATCTGGTTCCTCGGCAAGACCGGAGCGCTTATCTTCCTGATAATGTGGTTTAAGTGGACATTCCCCAGGCTCAGGATTGACCAGCTGCTTACCCTTGAATGGAAGTATTTCCTGCCGATAAATATCATTAACGTACTTATTATGGCCTTGATCGTCCTTCTGGGATGGCACTGGTAGAAAAAGAATAACTGAGTTCAAGGAAAGAGATGAAAAGTGTAATAGAATATTTCAGGGGTATCTTCAACGGGATTAAATCGCTTCTTGTTGGCATGACGGTGACTGGCGGCTATTTCTTCAGGCCCGGGACAACCCTCACACAGCAGTATCCTGACAACAGGGATACACTGGTCATGTTCGAACGTTTCAAGGGTGAGGTGGTTATGCCGCACAATGAAAAGAACGAGCACAAGTGTACCGGTTGCGGGATATGCGAGATAAACTGCCCCAACGGCTCAATCGAGGTGATCCCGGCTACCGAGGTCACTGAAGAGGGTAAGAAAAAGAGGATAATAGACAAGCATATATACCATCTCGGGATGTGTACCTTCTGCGGGCTGTGCGTCAAGACATGCCCTTCACAGGCCCTCGCCTTCTCGCAGGAGTTTGAGCATGCCGTCTTTGACCGCACGAAGCTCACCAAGGTGCTTAATCAACCGGGGTCAAAACTTATGAAAGGAGTAGAATAATGGAAGGCAAACAGATAATGTTCGCGATTTTCGCTATCGTGATCGTCGTTTTCTCAATCTTTACGGTTACCAGCCGCAAGATACTGAGAGCAGCGGTATCTCTTCTGATGGTGCTTATAGCAACTGCAGGGCTCTATTTTATGCTGAACTACCAGTTTCTTGCTGCCGTACAGCTGACCCTTTATGCCGGAGGAATTGTGGTGCTCATCATATTCTCCATACTGCTCACAAGCCAGCTTGACCACAAATTTGAGGTGGTGGAACTTAAGAAGACCATCTTCTCAGCCCTGGCAGCCCTGGCGGGATTTATAGTTGTAGTGACTACTATCCTGAAACATTCATTCGAGGCTGACACTGCCGCTGCAACTGAAGTAAATATGGAGGTGATTGGCAAGAGCCTTCTCAACACCGGATCAGACGGTTACGTACTCCCCTTTGAGGTAATATCGGTGCTCCTCGTTGCTGCGATGATAGGCGCCATTGTAATCGCCAAAAAAGGGAGCCCCGTGAAAGAAGAAAAAAGTAACAAATAATACCTGACGAATATGAATCCAGGCATCCCATTGGAATTTTATCTGATACTGGCATCGGCAATGTTCTTTACCGGTGTGTACGGCTTTCTCACCAGAAGAAACCTCATTACAATACTGATGTCAGTTGAACTGATACTTAACTCGGTCAATATCAATTTTCTGGCCTTCAACAGGTATCTTTTCCCCGGCAAGCTTGACGGTCACTTCTTCAGCCTCTTTGTAATTGCCGTGGCTGCTGCTGAGGCAGCGGTTGCAATAGCGATAATAATTAACATCTACAGAAGGTTCACAACGATCAACGTTGAGGATGTAAATTCATTAAAATACTGATAAAGGAGAAGATAAATGGCAGATTTCGGTTATACTATATGGATTTTGATCTTGCCGCTGGTCACTTTCGTGATACTGGGACTGTTCGGCATGAGGCTGAAGGGGAGGATGGCGGGTCTGACCGGCACGGCATCGCTGGCGGTCATCACTGCCCTCTCCTACACCGCTGCGATAAGCTACTTCACCGGCAGCGGGCTGGTGGACGGTGTATACCAGAAAATTATCCCGTTCAACAGTGTCTGGCTGAACCTCACAGACCAGCTGCACATTGATATTGGCCTCCTTCTTGACCCCATCTCGGTCATGATGCTTGTAGTGATAAGCACTGTATCATTCATGGTGCACATCTACAGCCTTGGCTACATGAAGGGTGAGAAGGGTTTCGAAAGGTATTACGCCTTCCTGTCACTGTTCACGTTTGCAATGCTAGGTGTATCCTCATACCTGCTTATCGGATTCTATTATGACAGGCCGAGTGCTGTGGCAGCGGGCAAGAAAGCCTTCATTGTAACAAGGTTTGCCGATATGGGGTTCCTTGTAGGTATCCTTATCCTCTCCTTTACGACTAAAACATTTGATTTTGTCTCACTTACGTCACTTGACGGCCCGGCCATCACCAGCACCGGCGGCGCCGTTTTCCTCGGCATGTCACTGATGACATGGTCCATGCTGCTGATCTTCATTGGCGGTGCAGGCAAATCTGCTATGTTCCCTCTCCACATATGGCTCCCTGATGCCATGGAAGGCCCCACGCCGGTGTCGGCCCTGATCCATGCCGCAAC
>JALOMM010000047.1 GCA_025455535.1 Bacteroidales bacterium
TCTTCATCAGCCCATACTCCTGAAGTATTCTCCCCGGTAAACTTCCGCAGAACATCGTCGCACGGGAAGACCGCATTTTTAGCACCCATCTCCGATGCAAGGTTGGCGACGGTCATTCTCTCGCTTATGGATAGTGATGCCACCCCCTCACCGTGGAATTCGATAGACATGTAATTGGCTCCGTCAGAACCAAGCATACCTATTATCCACAGCGACAGGTCTTTTGCGCTGACACCCGGCCGAAGTCGCCCCTTAAGATCGATTCTCATCGACGGAGGGACCAGGAACCATGTCTCACCACGCTTCCAGATGCCTGCTGCCTCGGTGCGGTCAATACCTGCCGCCAGGGCATTGAATGCTCCTGCGGTACAGGTGTGGCTGTCGGAGCCTACGATTATCATCCCGGGTCGTGCATGATATGACATCATCTGGTGGCATATCCCCATCCCTGAATCATAAAAGCGCTTTATCCCCTGCTCGGCAACGATATTCCTTACATCCTGGTACTGAGTGGCAAGCTTTGCATCTGCCGGCGGGGCATTATGATCAAGCACCACAACCATCTGTAAGGGATCGCTGACCTTAACGCCTCCCATCTTTTTGAAGGTCTGGTAAATGCTCGATGTGTTATCGTGTGTAAGGATGATGTCAGGTTTCCTGAACACAACCGCTCCCTCCGGAGCATCCATGATCTTTTCAACAAATGTTCTTGGTTTCATGATCTTTAATGAAGTTATTGCATTCTTCCGAGCAGTCCGCCCTTAATATATATTTCATACTGTGCATCATAGAACGGATTGACGGTCGTTCTGAGGCCGTTGCGTTCATTGGTCACGTCGCCTGTGACAAGGTTAACCGTTATAATATCCTTGTCTTTAAGGTCTGTTTCTGCGAATGAATTGTATGTCAGTACCGGGAAAGCTGCGTTGATGGCATTGCGTTCGTAAATTGCCCCGAATGAGCGGGCGACGATGGCCTGTATCCCGAGTGAGATAAAGCAGTCGACAGCCTGCTGGCGTGAGCTTCCGCTCCCGAAGTTTTTTCCCGTGACTATGATATCTCCGGGCTCGGCCATTTTGGCAAAATCGCGGTAGCCCTCGAGGTTATCAAATGCATACTGACCCATCTCTCCGGTTTCAGTTATGGCGAGGTAGCGGTTATGGAAGATCATGTCAGTGTCGATATTGTCGCGCTCAATGATCCATACCCTGCCCCTGACAATGGTGGGCCGTTCTCCTCCGGCACTGTGAGGCTTGCCTGTTGCCGTAACCTGCTGAGGCTTCGTCTTCACAAACTCAACCGGAGCAGCGGGTATTTTATCAGGGGTTGTAATATAGCCTGCCACCGCTGAAGCAGCAACGACGGCGGGTGAAGCAAGGTATACGTTTCCCTGTCCCTGTTTGCCCGGGAAGTTGCGGTTGCCGGTGCTTACCGTTATCTCTCCTTTGCCGTTCTGCCCCACCTGTCCTGCTGCGCACCCTGCACAACCTGCATTTGAGACAAGTGCACCTGCACTTTTGAATACCTCCAGAAGTCCTTCAGCAAGACACTCGTTCCAAACAACATCTGTTGCAGGGACGATCTTAAGAACAACCCCGGGGGCGACTTTCTTTCCCCTGAGTATCGCGGCCGTCATGCGCATATCCTCAATGCGCCCGTTGGTGCAGCTGCCGATGAAAGCCGAGTCTATCCGTGTCAGGGGGAGGTCGCTGACAGCTACCGTATCATGAGGTTCGCCCGGGCGTGAGGCCATAGGGCTGAAGGTTGTCACATCAATATCAGCGGTCAGCTCATAGGTGGCATCACTGTCGGCAAAGACAGGCTCAAAGGGCTTGAGGGCCCTGCTGCGGCAATAGCTTATGATCTCCTCTGAAGGGGGGAAGAGTATTATAATAGCTCCCATCTCCGTTGCCATGGAAGCAATGGTGATCCGCTCGTCGAGTGTCATTCTCTCTGCTGATTTTCCGTACAGCTCAATGCTGTAGCCCAGCAGGGTATTGGCCCCGTAGATACTGAGAAGATTCAGAATGACATCCTTGGCACTCACCTCTGCGGGTAGCTCTCCGCGGAGGTTTATCCTGACAGAGGCCGGAACCTTGAACCATACCTTGCCGTTGTTCCATGCAGCAGCTATGTCCATGTCACCCATCCCCTGTCCGAATGCCCCCACAGCTCCCAGTATGTTGGCATGTGAGTCTGTAGAGACAGCAGTGGCGCCCGGCCAGACATACCCTTCATCAATCAGCAGGTGTGTGCCTATCCCGGCATTGATATCATAGACCCTGATATCATTGGCGCGGGCATACTGCCTGCAGATATGCTGGTTGACAGCATATTTCTGGTCAGAACCGGTAGGATTGCAGTCAAAGGTAAAGAGGGTCCTTGCAGGGTCATCGACCCTGAGGCCGAAGTCGTTCAGGTTCTTTACGACATTGGCACCGCCAAAGTCCCTTGCAGCACGGGCATCAATGACTATATCAACTATGTCGCCGGGCTTAACGGTCTCATATTTCGAGTGAGATGCAATTATCTTTTCAGTTATAGTCATTCCCATAATCAGTGTATTGTTTTATTGATAACATGACAAACTTAGCATTTCAATTCCTTTTTAAGGATGCCAAAAATCATATCCCCGTCAAATGACTCTGCAGGCAACCGGTGATGTTCAGTGCCGGGAGGGAAGCCGATACAAAGACGATCTATGACAGATACTGGGCCCGGTAGTCACGGGCTGACATCCCGGCGTGTTTGCGAAACTGTTTATTGAAGTTCGATACCGTGGCAAAGCCGCACTCAAATACAATCTCATTTATCTGGTGGTCTGTCTCGCGCAGGAGATAGCACGCCTTGTTGGTCCTCACCTGGTTGACATAATCAACGAAGCCGCTGCCGGTGTTGCGCGAGAAGAAGCGGCTGAATGAATGTGGGCTCATCTTTGCTATCCCTGCAACCTCTGTCACCGGGATATGCCTGTAAAAGTTCTCCCTGACGAAGGTACATACATCGGTCAGCCGACTGTCTTTTATCTCCCTCGCTCCGGCAGAGATCTCCCCGGAGAGAAACTCATACTTGTCTGCCGAGCAAAGTACCTCAAGGAGCTGGAAGAGGCTTACCATCTTTTTCATTCCTGTTGCGGTGAGCATGCTTCTCATCGGCCCCTCCGCAGCCCGCCCGGTCTCTGCCGTAAAGGCAATGCCGCGGGAGGCATCGTCGAGAAGCTTCCTTAGCCTGGCAGTTTCAAACTGTGAGAGGAGAGGTTCGCCAATCGACTCACGCCTGAAATGGCACATAATGGCGTGTTTGCCATTTGCCTGATCCTCATCACGGTAGAAATTCCACAGATGCTTGAGATCAGGGCCGAATACAACCATGTCATAGTGATCGAAGAGCTCAACAGAGTCGCCCGCTACCCGTGTACCGTTGCCTGTAATATTCAAAACGATCTCATATTCAGGATGAAGATGGAGAAAACTGCTCTCATTGTCGACCCATTCGACCCTGAAGCCTGACCCGTCATCATGCCTGATGCTGATAATTTCAGGTATCATAGGAGAAAAATATTAGTCCTTTTCCGAAAAATTCCGATAATCTCAATAAAAATAGAAAATCCCGCGGATTATTACTAATATAGGGATCATAATTGAGTTAAAATGGGAAGATATTTATTTCTAGCCGTGGCAGCGACCCTGACACTGATGACCTCATGCCGGGGAAATCCGAAGGTCGTGATTGAAACCTCAATGGGCGACATCGAGGCGGAGTTGTATCAGGAGGAGGCGCCTGCCACTGTTGCCAACTTCCTCTTTTATGTCGATAACGGGCTGTATGATAACAGCTGTTTTTACAGGGTGGTAAGGGATGACAACCAGTTAAATGACAGCATACGGATTGCGGTAATACAGGGTGGCAGATACAATGAAGAGACCGACACCATCGCTCCGGTAGTGCATGAGAGGACAGATGTTACAGGCATAAGACACCTTGACGGAACCATTTCGATGGCGAGATGGCATCCGGGTACGGCTACCTCAGAGTTCTTCATCACCGTCGGAGACCAGCCGGCGCTGGATGCAGGAGGCATGAGAAACAGGGATGGACAGGGCTTCGCCGCCTTCGGCAGAATAACAGGGGGCATGGAAGTGGTGAGGAAGATCCATGCAATAAATGCACCGCGGCAATACCTTGCAGACACCATCCCCATCAGGAGGATTTACAGGAAATGACCGGCACCTTAACTTCATCTTTACCCGCCGGGTGTTTTTTTCCGCTTAAATTTGGAAATAGAAAGAATTAATATTATATTTGTTGATAGCTAATGCTAAAAAGAGGAGAGTAAGGGTTACTTGTGGGAATCAATAGGATTGTATTGCAGACATTGACTTTCACATGGGCCTATTGGCTGACTACCGTAGGTCACTTCCTTTTATCAGACAGTAGATTCCGGGATTATCTCATAAGCCCGTTCCTTAAAGTACCACATTAACCCTCTCCTCTTTTTTCTTTTCTGCAAGCCGATGAAAACCTTCCTGCGCCGATTTGAGAATAACAGAGATCTGATAATTCTTTTTGGTACGTGGGGCATTGATGAAAAAGCCTTCTCAAACCTGTGCACCGACAGGTTTGATTTCATACTCTTTTATAACTATTCGGCTGACGAGCCTCTCATCCTTCCCGAGATGAAGACTTACAGGCGTGTCACGGTCATCGGATGGTCACTGGGTGTCTGGGCAGCGGAATTTTACAGTCGCAGGTTGGGCATCAGGCCTGATCTTACCATAGCCATAAACGGCACCCCTGTGGCCGCAGATGACCACTACGGCGTGCCTCTGAAGATCTTTGAAGCTACCCTGAACAACATCACCAATTACAGCATGGCGAAGTTTTACCTGAGAGTCTTCGGCAACAAAAGCTCTTTTGAACGGAACAGGCCTATCATACCCTCCCGTTCTGTCAAATCGCTCCATGATGAGCTCAGATGGATATATAACAGGATGATGGAACCGGTGCAGACTGGCTTTGTATGGGATTACTCGCTTATAGGGACAGAAGACAGGGTTTTCAGGGCATCAAATCTTATCAGCTACTGGAACATGCATCCGGAAACAAGACAGATAATCGTTGAGAGTCCTCACTACCTGTTTGATAACTGGAAGACACTCGATGAGCTTATCAGGTATGTAAGACGCCATCGTCTCTCCCCTTTCCGCAATAAATAATCGCTAGATATCACGCAGAAGCATGTTGGTCTCTGATGAGGCCATCAGCGCTTCCAACTTCGTGACAGCTGAATCTATCTTTTTGTAATCAGCATTGTTAATGACATTCTTATGGGTAGACCCCGAGTTCTCAAGTTTATCAACCACGAATGAGAGGGTCATCTTATTGACATCAGTAGCAGGCTGGTATACGTACCTGTCACTGTTCTCGTCATAGACCTCGGTAACGAGTGAGGCATCGCGCAGAGAAGTAAGGCTGTCGCGCACGCTCCTGACAGGGATAGTGAGTGCGAGTGATATCTCCTCCGGCCCCCTTGGCCTGGTCCCTTTCACAAAGTCTTTTACCAGGGTATGCATTATAAGCAGCGAAAGCCTTTTTTTCTGCTTTGGCGATACTGTCTGCACATCAAATTCAAACTCATACCTGGTGATATTCTGCAGGTAATATGAGAGCTGAGCACCCATGAGCAGCACCACCCAGCTCATCTGTATCCATATCATCATCAGTGGAATAGCTGCAAAGCTGCCATACAGTGTGCCGAGCTTGGTGGCGCCGATCTGAAATTGAATATACATGATCTGAAGAAGCTGGAGAACAACCCCCGCCAGTATCCCTGCCACTATTGCAGCCCTTATTTTGACTCTGGTATTGGGCATCACAAGGAAGGCTGCCACAGAGATTGAACACATCAGTATATAAGGTATCAGCTTCACCAGGAATGAAACGACAGGTTTAAGCCCTTCAAGCATGTCTGACCTGCTCAGTATTTCGTTCAGGCTTGTGTTGGCAAGCACTGTGGCACTGCTTGATGCGATGAAGAGCACGGGGACCATAAGTATTATTGCCAGGTAATCGGTCACCTGCCTGTACCATACCCTTGTTTCAACAACCTGCCAGATAGAGTTGAAAGTACTTTCAACATAGGTTAGCAGTTGCCCTACCGTATAAAAGAGCAATGCCACGCCGAAAGCAGCCAGCCATCCGCCGCTGGTCTGCAGCAGAAGATTATTTGCAAAATCAAGGATCCAGTTCATAACCTGCTCCTGGTTATGGAACTGCTTGATGATCTCAGCCCTCAGCTCATCATGCAACCCGAATCCTTTCGATATCCCGAATGCAAGAGCAGCCATAGGTATGACTGACAGTATTGTGAAGAATGTAAGGGCAGAGGCCTTGATATAAATATGATCCTTCTTTAATCCCTTATAGACAAGGTAAATGATGCGCACCTGCCTTATCATATAGGCCTTTGCACCGGTCAGACTTGTCAAAGGTGTCTTCCATAAGTCTGTACTGATAAACCGGTACATCTTTTGTATCCATTCAAGGGGTTTGATCATCGGCAAATGATTAAGGCGTGACAAATTTAAGAAATGATCTTTAAACACTATTACTATCTTCACGTTTTGAAACAAGGGAAATGGTAATTACCATAAAAGAGTTTGTTACTGGAGCGCGTGAGGCGGAGGGTCTGACGGTGATCATCGATGTGTTCAGGGCCTTTTCGACCGCATGCTATGCCTATGACAGGGGCATCAGGAGACTGATTGACGTTGCTTCGCCTCAGGAGGCTCTCGCGCTGAGGAATAAACTGAAACAGGGTACGGTTATTGCCGGTGAAAGAGATGAAAGGAAGCCGGAAGGATTTGACATGGGTAACAGCCCAACAGAGATGATCACCGGCGACCTTGCGGGAAAGACACTGATACACTGTACCACGGCCGGCACCAACGGCATCCTGAGCGCCTCCGGCGCGACGGAGATACTGGGTGCCGGACTGGTTAACGCAGCGGCAGTGGCATCATATATCTCAATGGTCAATCCGGAGAAGGTAACCCTGGTGGCAATGGGATACAGGGCCATTGAGTCTGCCGAGGAGGACCTGTTGTGCGCAAGGTACATCAATGACCTCCTGAACGGCCGGGAACCTGATCTGCGCAATGAGATAAGCGCGCTCAGGCACGGCTCGGGAAGCAGATTCTTCACCCCGGCAAACCTTTCATTCAGCCCTCCCACTGACTTCTTCCTGTGCACTGACCTCAACCGCTTCAACTTTGTCCTTAAAGCTGTAATAACAACAGCCGGATATGCTGAGATACTGAGAATGGATATGAGTAACTGAACCAACACAAATGAAGCAGAAATTTTTCGCCGCCCTCACCGCGCTCCTGCTGTTGCCCGGCGCTGCCGTTCTCACGGCACAACCGGGCTATTCGGTGACAATTAACATAGCCGGAGCATCTGAAGAAAAGATAAGGCTGGCATATCATCTTGGAAACCAGCAATATATAAGCGACAGCACCGTAACAGACAAGTCGGGGTTTTGCAGGTTCTCCGGCGTTGACAAGCTGCCGGCAGGCGTTTATATGATCGTCTTACCGGGCAATCATTTCTTTGAGTTTCTCCTTTCTGATGACCAGTACTTTGATATGTCATGCGAACTCGCTGATCCGGTCTCTTCACTGTCCTTCAGGGGATCGGTCGAGAATGACCGCTTCCTGGAATACCAGAAGAACTGGAAGCTGCTCCAGGAGCAGGCAATGGATATAAGTGAGAAACTGCGGTCTGCAACCCAGAGCGGAGCGTCAACCGCTGAGTTGCGAAACCAGCTCACTGCGCATGAGAAAAAGATGAAACAGTTCCTTCTTGAGACAGCTGAAAGAAACAAGGGAACTCTTCTGGGGGCAATCGCCCTGTCAATTATACCTGTTGAACCTGTGATCCCGTCAGTTCCGGAAGGGATTGCCAAACGGGATTCAATCATACGTTTGATGTCATATCTGTCTTACAAGGAACATTTCTTTGACAATATTGATTTCAGCCAGCCGGGGCTGATCCGCAGCCCGGTACTGGCCGGCAGGCTGGAACAGTTCTTCGGCCAGGTGGTGATTCAGATGCCTGATTCAATCATTAAGGAGGCAGACAGGGTGATTAAAATGAGCGAGGCACAAAAAGAGATGTTTCAGTATGTTGCAGTATGGCTCTTCAACCGCTATGCCACAAGCGAGTACATGGGGCACGATGCCGTTGTGGTTCATCTGGCTGACAGCATCTATCTCTCGGGCAGGGCGTCGTGGATTACGGAAGAATATCGTGCCGACCTTGCCAAAAGGGTTGAGAAGCTCAGGCCGACTCTTATAGGGCGAAAGGCAACGGAGTTGATAATGAACTCGTTTGCCGGTCATTATGTATCTCTCTACGATGTCGATGCTGAATTCACAATACTTTACTTCTGGGAGCCTGACTGCGGACATTGTACGGTGGCCACCCCGCTTCTCAGTAAATACTATAATGAGAACAGGGATAAGGGAATCGAG
>JALOMM010000048.1 GCA_025455535.1 Bacteroidales bacterium
AGAGGAAATTTTATCGACGACCATTTTGGTCACTGTGAAAGCTACACAGTTTTTACGATCAATGAGAGTGATAAGATTGAAAGCCGTGAGACGCTGCGGAGTGAAGCGGGTTGCGGATGCAAGTCAGGCATAGCGGCAATACTCAAAGAGAAAGGTGTTGAGATCATGCTTGCAGGCAACATGGGTGACGGAGCCGTGAATGTGCTTCAGCGCCATGATATTGCCGTGTTCCGTGGCTGCAGGGGTGAGGTAACTGAGGTTACCATGGCTTTTCTGCGCGGTGAACTGAATGATTCGGGAGAGTCATGCGGACACCATCATGGCTCCGGTGACGGGGGTCATCAGTGCAATCACTGACAATAAGTCTCTTACGCGAGTCTTTTGTATTTAATCCTTACCGGGCCGGCGCTTCCTGTACGGTTGCGGTGATTCTCCTCGTACTCAGAGTAATCGCCTTCGAACCACACCACCTTAGAGTCACCCTCAAAAGCGAGTATATGAGTTGCGACGCGGTCAAGGAACCAACGGTCGTGAGATATTATCACGGCGCATCCGGCGAAGTTTTCGAGCCCCTCCTCCAGGGCGCGGAGGGTGTTGACATCGATGTCATTGGTAGGTTCATCGAGCAGCAGCACGTTGGCCCCGCTCTTTAGCGTCAGCGCCAGATGCAGCCTGTTGCGCTCACCGCCGGAAAGCACCCCGCACTTCTTCTCCTGGTCAGCTCCGGTGAAGTTGAATCTTGCAGCATAGGCCCTGGCGTTCACCGGGCGGTTACCTACCATCACCTCGTCCACTCCGCCTGAGATGACCTCATAGACACTCTTCTTCGGATCAATATCGGCATGGGCCTGGTCAACATAACCAAGGGTGACTGTTTCGCCTACCTCGAAAGTGCCATTATCAACAGTCTCCTGCTTCATTATCATGCGGAACAGGGTTGTCTTGCCTGCACCGTTGGGTCCGATGACGCCAACGATACCGTTCGGAGGGAGGCTGAACTCAAGATTCTCAAAGAGTATCCTGTTGCCAAACGCCTTCGCAACACCTTTGGCCCTTATCACCTTGTCGCCAAGCCTGGGGCCGTTAGGGATGAATATCTCCAGCTTCTCCTCCTTCTGTTTTACATCCTGGTTCAGGAGGTTTTCGTACTGGCTGAGACGTGCCTTTGACTTTGCATGCCTGGCCTTCGGTGACATTCTCACCCACTCAAGCTCGTGCTCCAGCGTCTTGCGGCGCCTGATATTTCCCTTCTCCTCTAGCTCAAGTCTTTTTGCCTTCTGTTCAAGCCATGAGGTGTAGTTGCCTTTCCACGGAATGCCTTCGCCCCGGTCAAGCTCAAGGATCCATCCTGCCACATTGTCAAGGAAGTACCTGTCATGGGTTATGCAGATGACAGTTCCCTTGTACTGTTTGAGGTGTGTCTCGAGCCACTGTATGCTTTCGGCGTCGAGGTGGTTTGTCGGTTCATCGAGCAGCAGCACGTCAGGTTCGAGCAGCATCAGGCGGCATAGTGCCACTCTGCGTCGTTCACCGCCCGAGAGGATATTTACCGGCGTTGAGGGGTCCGGACAGCGGAGGGCATCCATGGCCCGTTCGAGCCTGTGCTCGAGGTTCCATCCGTCAAGAGCCTCTATTCTCTCCTGCAGCTCGGCCTGCCTGTTCATGAGTTTCTCCATGGCATCCGGGTTCTCATAGACCTCGGGCTCGCCGAAGCGCAGGTTTATCTCTTCATACTCTTTCAGCGCCGTCACAACGGGTGCCGCCCCCTCCTCCACGATCTCGCGGACGGTGCGGCTGTCATCCATGAGAGGATCCTGTGCCAGATGCCCAACGGTATACCCCGGCGAGAAGACCACTTCACCCTGGTATTCCTTCTCGAGTCCGGCTATGATCTTCAGCAGGGTCGATTTTCCGGAACCGTTAAGACCTATGATACCAATCTTGGCGCCAAGGAAGAAAGAGAGTGATATGTCCTTGATAACCTGCTTATGCGGAGGGTAGCTCTTGCTGACCCTGAACATGGAAAAAATGATCTTTTTGTCGTCTGCCATAATAAATCTCTTTGGAGACGGCAAAAATAATCATTTTGTATGCTGCGGAAAAAATATCTCTCCTTATTGTGTCGGGGAAGTCTCCTGGCACCCTTTTTCGAACAGTGCTGTTGTTTCGGGCTGGACAAGAACCCAGATGATATACACCCCCTTGAGGGTACCGATAGGTATATTCAGCAGCCCCAGGCCGGCCATGACGAGTGTAAGCACCTTGCCCCATCCCTTGCATGCCAGCATTCCTATCGCCCCTGCCACAATTGCAACACCGACAAGTCCAATGACTGTTATGAGTGGGACGCCGACAATACCCAATATCTTCATGGTTGTCGGTTCATCGACAAACTGATCAACGAAACCCAGTGCAAAGGCAATCGCGAGGGCAGCTATGATATTAAGCGATCCGAACACTATCTGCAGTACGGCTGCAACAGTGACATGCTTCTTCATCTTGTTCTCTTCCATGATATCTGTGATTATTGGTTTATAATTCATCCTGTTTAATGACTCCAATTTAATAAAAATGTTGCACAGCACTATTGCTTCATTTTAATAACTTTGTCGCAAATCTGAAGAGTATGAAAAAGAAGCTTGCCTATGCTGCCGGTTTGCTGGTGATAATCTGTTCATTCACTGCCTGTGATATGATCGGCGGCAATTGCCAGATATGTCAGCTCAATTCATATGAGGACAACAATCTTATTGCCACAGTCAGTGAGGCTGAATATTGTGATGACGAACTCCTGGCAATAAAGGCAACAGCTCCCACAACCAACGGTGGTGTCACCACGAAGTGGGAGTGCCGCTGATCAGCGCCATATAACCGCCATCATAAGAACTGTTATTACGGGTGTTCCATTTCCGCCGGAATGTGCGGTTCAATGTTCAAAACATGTTGTTAACAATTTACCCGGCCATGTTGATAGTTGGTAAAAATTTGCCTAATCTTGCTTACTCCCGCCGGATAATTTTACATTGAAATCGGACAACTACCTCCGGGTTCATTTTATAAAGATGCTGGATATTACAGGAAAAAGAATTGCGATAGTTGAAGATGACATTGCGTCATTGAAGTATTATGAGACACTTCTCAGGGATACGGGAGCCTCGGTCACTATCTTCCGCAACGGCAAGGAGTTTGTCGATGCTGTGACCTCCGGCAATGCCGGGTTTGACCTGATCTTCATGGATTTTCTTGTTCCCCTCGTCAACGGCATTGACTGCACGAGGGCGTTCCGCCAGGTAAACCGTTCCTCACCGGTGGTCCTGGTTACAGCTTATTATTCCGAACAGACCAAGAACGAGGCATACATCGCCGGATGTACTGAATACAACCTTAAGCCCATCTTCCCGGAAAAGATCTTTATGATCCTCGAGAAGTACCTCGCTCCGCGGCCGGCATACCAATTCAACGACTGACTTATTACAATTCATTTGACTTGATGCAGCAACGCCCGGGTCGGGCGATGCTACTGCATCAGTGCCATATACTTTGCATAGAGCTCGCTGAGCCTCTTGTTCAGTTCTTCCGCCATGGTCACCTCACCGTTGTCATAACATGTCTGCAGCACCTGCGACACAATCTGCAACCCCTGGCCGACCTCCATGGAGGCTCCGGAAGCTATGTACGGCTTCTGACCAAGAAAATAACCCGATCGCTCAAGATAGTATTCCGAGACCTCTCCGGCAAGTGCTACAGCCTTTTCCCTGAGGCCTGCTGCGAACATTGAGGTTATTATATCGGAAACGTAAATGTCATACCCCAGCTTGGAGACAGGGAACAGCTCCATGCATCTCTCAAGCACCTTCGCTGCCCTGACGGTATCACCCCCTGCGGCAAGCTCCGATGCCAGCCTGGCATAGACAAGCCTCGATCGTGTTACGGTAAGGGTACGTTTATGGTAATAGTCAATATAGACATCGGGGTCAGCCGCCCCGCCCCAGACAAACTTGTTCATCAGGTTGTCATAGAGTATTTCGTTGTCGGTTCTCCCATATGAAAACCAGCTTTTGTTCTCGCTCTTTATCGGAACAAGTCTGTATGCCAGTCCCTCAAGCTGGAAATATTCCTCCAGGCCCAGGGCATCGTTGTGGTACCCGGTGACAAAGTAGAGAGGCCTTTTCCAGTTGTTGTTTGCCAGCATGTCAATGATAATAAGCTGACTCTTGACAATCCATGATCCCTTGAGCCTGATGTCTATGTAAGGCACTATTTTGTCAGCATCCTCCGGTCTTACCGTGCCGTTGGCTATCACTTCAGCGGAATCGACCGGGATGCGTATTGTGCGAGTGGGGATATAGTAAATATCCTCACCGTATAATGACAGTTTTGAGATCTCTTTTCCGCTGTTGATGAAGCTGATCACCTCACTGGCCGTAGCCGGTTCCTTTATCCTCTCATATACCGCCACCTGGTTGTTGACGCCGTCATAGTACATGCTCTTCGGGAGGCTGACAGGCAGCGGATCAGACTCGTATGCCTGCATCTTCATCTGGTCAATATACCAGTCAGTATTCAGCAGCATAAGGTTGCAGACACGTACGTCAGTGCGCATTCCCTCTACCTCCTGTGCATACCATAGGGGGAAGGTGTCATTGTCTCCGTTTGTGAAGATGACTGCATTCGGGGCGCACGAGTTAAGGTAGTTGAAGGCTACGTCACGTGCCAGGTACCTCCCTGACCTGTCATGATCATCCCAGTTCTCTGACGCCATTACTACCGGTACGGCAAAGAGGCAGATGAGGGATGCGGCGATGGCTGAGACCCTCTCGCCGGCGATCTTGCGCAGCAGCTCATAGAGTGCCAGCACACCCAGTCCAATCCAGACCGTGAAGGCATAGAACGATGCCGCATAGGCATAATCCCTCTCACGGGGCTGATTCGGATACTGGTTAAGATATACCACTATTGCGAGGCCTGTCATGATGAACAGGAGCGTTACTATCCACCAGTTCCGCACATCGCGGTTGAAGTGCCAGAGAAAGCCTGCGAAGCCCAGCAGAAACGGGAGCAGGTAATAGGCGTTGCGGGATGGGTCATTCCTGATGTCATCAGGCATCCCTGAGACGGTGCCGATACGGGGTGCATCGAGGAAATTCAATCCTGTGATCCAGTTCCCGTTTACCGGCCCCCCGTAGCTCTGAACATCATTCTGCCTGCCGCTGAAGTTCCACATAAAATACCTGAAGTACATAAACCCGACCTGGTATTCAACCAGGAATCGCAGGTTCTGCCCGAATGTGGGGACCCTGAGGGTGGTGGGCTCTCCTGTCTGCGGATCATTGACCTTCACAGCTTTGCCATTCTTTCCGACATACTCTTCATAGACCTTGGCGTGCTCATCCTGATCACTCCACATCCTCGGCAGGAGGGTCATGAACCTTTCGTCGTACTTTCTGATTGTCTCCCGGCTGGTGATTTTGTACTCACCGTCAACCGGATTATATTTAGGCTTCCCCTTTTCATAATCGGTCACCGGAGCATTGTAATAGGGGCCGTAGAATAGCGGGCGCTGTCCGTATTGTTCGCGGTTGAGATAATAGAGCAGGGCAAAAGGATTGGAGGGGTCGTTCTCATTCATTGGAGGCTCTGCCACTGACCTTATTAAGATCGCTGCAAACGAGCTGTACCCGATGATGATGACCAGCACTGCTGTCATTATAGTATTTAGTGCCACCCGGTTCTTAAGGGTAAGATACCAGGCTGCCCATACCAGACCCGCCAGGATCAGGATGTCAAGGAGCAGTGATCCGGTAAGGAGCCAAATTCCTGAAAGAAGAAGTGTCAGCGCGGTAAAAACAAATCCCCTCCTGCCGTCGGGATGGGTAAAGGTATACCACACTGAAAGGATCAGTGCTGCTATCAGCAGCATAAGATGAAGATACATCCCGCTGTTGAGCGGCATGCTGAGTGTATTGACAAAGAAGAGGTCAAAGCGCGACGTGACCGTAAAGATCCCGGGGATTATCCCGTACATTATCAGGACAATCAGCACTACCGATACGGCAACTGAGACTGCAAATCCCTTCCACGAAAAGGGGTGTTTCTTAAAATACCATACAAACACAATTGCAGGAAGGGCAAGAAGGTTAAGCAGGTGCACGCCAATGGAGAGACCCATCATAAAGGCAATGAGAATGATCCACCTGTCGGCATGGGGTTCGTCTGCCACATCTTCCCACCGGAGTATTGCCCAGAAGACCACTGCCGTAAAGAGAGACGAGGAGGCATATACCTCACCCTCCACTGCTGAAAACCAGAAAGTGTCTGAGAAAGCATAGGCCAGGGCACCTGTTATTCCGGCTCCGAGTACGGCAATCACCCTTCCTGCAGTATAATCCTGATCCTGCCTGAGGAATATCCGCCGGGCAAGGTGAGTGATCGTCCAGAACAGGAACAGTATTGTCAGGGCGCTTGCCAGGCCTGACATGGCATTGACCATCATTGCAACCTTCGACACATCTCCTCCTGCGAAATTTGCAAAGAAACGGGCTACAATCATGAAGAGCGGTGCTCCCGGCGGATGTCCTACCTCAAGCTTGTAGGCAGAGGCGATGAACTCGCCGCAGTCCCACAGGCTGAGAGTCGGTTCGAGCGTCAAAAGATAGGTTACCGCTGCGATGACAAAGGCCGTCCATCCCAGTATATTATCCCAGATCCTGTATTTTTCTCTCATAGTTCTCTTTTTCCCGTTCGGGGTTAGACCGCACGAAAATAATAAGATTTTGGCGGTAAGCAGAAGATATTGGCCATTTTTGGTATTTTTGAGCAAACCGACGGGCATGAGAAAGAGCCTATTACTGCTTCTGGTCTGCCTCATGGCAGCAGGAAGGATCACTGCTCAGTACTATGAGACGGGACAGGATCCGGCTTCGATCAGGTGGGATCAGATCAGGACGGAACACTACCGAATTATCTATCCGCGTGATTTCTCTGAAACGGCTCAGAAGTATGCCGTTCTTCTCGAAGAGTCATTCAGCAGTGTCTCACAGCTTTACCAGGGGGTTAAGGTTAACATCCCCGTCATCATCCATAACCACTCAATGCAGTCAAACGGTTATGTTACATGGGCTCCCCGGAGGATGGAACTCTACCCCCTGCCCGGGCAGACCAACCTCCCCTCCGATCCTGCCGCCCTGCTGGCAATGCACGAGGCGGTCCACGTGGCACAGCTTGGCTCACTCAACAGGGGAGTGACGCGGTTCCTCTCCATTCTGTTCGGTGAGCAGATTATAGGGGTTAATGCACTGATGATACCTTCATGGGCTTTCGAGGGCGATGCGGTATATGCAGAGACACTCTTTACACCCGCAGGAAGAGGCCGCAGCAACGTGTTTCTTCAGAGGGCCAGGGCACTGACCCTCAGCGAGCACGGTATCTACGGGTATGACAAACTTCTGTCAGGATCATACAGGGATTTTACCCCTGACCAATATGTCTTCGGTTACCTGATGATGAACAGCATGCGTCAGCAAAGTGAAGGAGTGTGGCCTGACGCAATGGATGGTGCGGCACGCATGAAGATATTCAACCCGGTCAACAGAAGCCTGAAAAAATATACAGGGCTGACCAAGCAGAGACTCTATGACAGTACCTTCAGCAGCGCTGAAGAGTTGTGGAGCAGGGCGGAGAATGAGATACCCTTCAAAGAGTATCCCATCATCAGCAAAGAGGGGAAGAAAGACTACGTCTCGCACTTCATGCCGCACAGGATTGATGATAACATTATTCTGTCACTCAGAACGTCATTTGCCAATCCGCAGCGGCTGGTGATAACCGATATAGGTGGCGGGACAGAACATGTGCTGACCACCACAGGATATGTATATCCTTACATTATTTCTTATTCTGCCGGTACCGTAGTATGGTCAGAGCTACACACGGATCCTCGCTGGGACAACCGTGAGTATTCGGTAATCAAGAAAATGGATGTATCGGGAGGACCGGTCACGCAACTCACTTTCAAATCACGCATCGAGGCGCCTGACCTCTCTCCTGACGGAAAAATGATAGCCGGAGTGGCGACGGAGCCTGATCTGAGCTACTCCCTGATCTTCATTGATGCCTCCACCGGAGAGACTGTGATGAACGTTGCTACACCCGAAAACATAATAATACAGCGTCCGTCATGGACCTCTGACGGCCAGGGTGTCACAGTCGTGACTCTGAGCGATGAGGGTGAGGGTATCAGAACCTACTATCCGACAGGTAAGAGGTGGGTTGTGAACAGGCCGGAGTCGGCTGATGACATAATACAGGCAGAGTTTTCAGACGATACCCTGTTATGGCTGGCACAGGGAGACGGCTCAGACAACATTTACCGTACCACACCTGACGGTACTACCACAAGGGTCACCGGATCACGGTTCGGCATATCAGGCTTTTCGGTTTCAGGAGATGAAATACTTGTTTCAGACTACACTGTCAAAGGCTTCGGCATTGCCTCCGTCAGCGCCGCGGCAACA
>JALOMM010000049.1 GCA_025455535.1 Bacteroidales bacterium
CTGGAGTGTAAGCCCTTTAAGCCTTTCGACTTTATGGACTTTACAGACTTTACAGACTTTACAGACTTTATGGACTTTATGGACTTTATAGACTTCAGACCTAAGACAGCAATGCGAAAAGACAAATAACAACCTGTATGAAATCGAAACTCTCTCTAATTGCATTATTAGCGTTAACAACGCTGACCTTAAACGCGCAGCGCACGATCCTGAACATGCCCGACATACCGGGATATGTGACCCTGAAATGTGATTTTCACATGCATACGGTTTTTTCCGATGGCAACGTATGGCCTCTGATGAGGCTTGATGAGGCCTGGAGAGACGGCCTTGATGCAATCTCCATCACAGACCATGTTGAGTACCAGCCGAAGAAGAATTATGTCCCTGTAAACCACAACGCCGCCTGGGAGATAAGCCAAAACAGGGCGAAAGATCTTAATATCATCCTCGTGCAAGGCACCGAGATCACACGCAGCATGCCTCCCGGCCATCTGAACGCTCTCTTCATCACAGATGCCAATCCCATTGATACATCCGATTTCATGGCAGCTGTCGGGGCCGCGGTAAAACAGGGAGCATTCATTCAATATAATCACCCGGGATGGAAGGCGCAGGAGAAAGACGGCATACCCAAGCTTTACCCGGTTCATCAGGAGCTCATAACAAAAGGATGGCTTCACGGGATTGAATATTTCAACGAGTATGAGCATTATCCTCTCGTTATGGATATGTGCCGTGACCACAAGCTTGCCGTAATGGGCAACAGTGATGTTCACGGAATAATAAGCGAGGTTTATAAGACACCTGATTACACCCAGAGGCCCGTAACGCTGGTCTTTGCCAGGGAGCGCAGTTATGAAGCCCTCCGTGAGGCAATGTTTGCCGGCCGTACTGCTGTATGGTACGGTGACTATCTTGCAGGTTTTGAGGAGTATGTCGCCCCCCTGTTCAGGGCTGCAGTGAGCACCAGGGCACCTTTTAAGGTGGATGACAAGAACATATGGTTTGAGCTGCTGAACAACTCTGATTTACCGATTGCATTTACAGGAGGGCCGGCAGGGGCACCTGCTGAGATCAGCCTGCCAGCCCGTTCAGCCGTCATTGTCAAAGCTGATAAAAAATACCTGGCAGAACCGATTCCCTATAACGTAAGCAATATAATAACCGGGAGCAGCAGCACTCTCAGGGTGGAGATCACCCCCGGGAAATGACGGTAAATATTACCGGTCAGTCAGTTCCTGTAAGCGGCACGATCCTGAATGAGTAATCATATTTTTTATCGCGCAGGCAATACCTGTCATGTGTGCGTGCTCCCCATGAGTCGTCACCGCCGACACCCATCTGGCCGTAGTCAATATTGATCCGCACCAGGTCACGAGGCCTGACATCATCAATATGGGTGTTGACAAGGATGGCGTCAGGCCTGTATGTTGAGAGCCTGCCCGGAGACTCGAAGTCATCATGCAGGTAGTTCATCGCTGCAAAGCTGAAGAGAGGCCTCCCCTCAAAGCGGAGCCCGAAGCCTTTGCTGTCGGTGATGGTCATCCATCGTGTGTCTGTCTTATACCCATTTTCCTGGGGTCTGACGTATGGCACATACTGGTCAGCCACAGTGCTCTCATACAACCCTACAAACGCTGATCTCTTCCTGTCAGCGTAATTCTCATGCGGACCTCTGCCATACCATGACAGGTCTGTGTATTGTTCCGGCATCTGCATCTGCATTCCTACTCGTGGTATCTCCTCCAGCTTCAGGTCGGTCTTGGTGAAGCTGTAACCCACGTCAACAGTGGCGTCACCATGAACAGTATATGAAGTCACCAGCGAAGCAATCTTTCTCCCGTCCATTCCGGGAATTTCGTACGTAAATATTACCATGGCGCTGTTCATACCCGGCTGGGTAACCTGTGCCGATTTCAGGACAGCTTTCTTTCCTGCCTCCTTCCAGTCAGCATTCCTCTTCTCCATCCCGTTGCCGTAATCGTTATCAGTCGGCGGCCTCCAGAAGTCAGGCTGCGGACCGGTGCTGAAGAGCTCATTCTCCTTTACCCGGAACGATTTCATCACACCGGCAGACATATCAAAGACTACTGCAAATCCCTCCCCTGCAACCACAAGTTCTTCCTCCCTGTTCGTGAGACTCAGGAGTGCCATATTGTCTGCCTCGGCCTGGGTTGCAGCGGCGTAAAACGGAAGGATCATCTGCTCCGAAGCATAGACATGATCCTGGGGCACTACCCCCCATTCGTCAGACCTTGAAAGGTAGATATTGAGGAAGTATTCGACACCGGGCTGAGGTGTGATGGCTCCGTAAGGTATCTCCACCGTGGCCGAGGCTCCCGGCCCGAGATCCATCTGGTCAAGGTGGCCTGACCGGTATAATGTGCCGCCAGCCATCACCTCCCAGTTTATGTTAAAGGGTGAGAGGCCGGTGAAATCATACTTGTTTGTGATGGTCACCAGTCCCCTGGTCAGGTCTGCCGGGGTGAAGCCGGCATACTGATATACTTTTTTCACCTCTGTGAGAGCAGGGTGAGGCATGCGGTCAGGCCCCACCAGTCCGTTACAGCAGAAGTTGCCGTCACTGGGTGAACCCTCGGCTCCGTAATCGCCGCCATAGGCGTAAAACTCCTCTCCCTCTTCATTTGTCTCAAGCAGCCCCTGATCAACCCAGTCCCATATAAAACCTCCCTGAAGGATATCGTACTTCTCAATCACATCCCAGTAATCCTGGAGATTACCAGTGCTGTTACCCATTGAGTGAGCGTATTCACACATTATTAGCGGCCTGTCAAAGCCGGGTTTGCCGGCATTGAGGGCGTAGCTTTCTATCTCCTCTATAGACGGGTACATGGGGCACCATATGTCAGTATGCCGCTCGGGTGTGTTTGTGCTGTGTTCAGCCCTTTCATACTGTACCGGACGGGTGTTGTCACGCTGCCTGATCCATTTGTAGGTTGTCACAAAATTCTGTCCGTCGCCAGCCTCGTTCCCCAGTGACCAGATAATGACTGAGGGATGGTTTTTATCGCGCTCAACCATACGTGTCGTGCGCAGCAGATGCTGACTGAGCCACTCCGGCCGGTGGCCGAGAGTCTTATCCTTATTGTAACCAATGCCGTGAGATTCAATATTGGCCTCATCGATAACATAAAGGCCGTACATGTCGCACAGCTCATAGAAACGTTCAGGCTGAGGATAGTGTGAGGTACGGACAGCATTGATATTATGCATCTTCATGAGCCTGATGTCTTTCAGCATCAGATCCTCGTCAATCGTGTGCCCCTTTACAGTATGATGCTCATGCAGGTTTGTACCCTTCAGGTGCACGGCCCTCCCGTTGATCAGAAACTGTGTCCCCTTTATCTCTGAAGTACGGAACCCTATCCGGCTGCTGACACTCTCAAGAACCCTGCCTCTGCTGTCGGCAAGAGTCAGGACAAGTGTATACAGGTATGGCGACTCTGCCGACCAGGGTTTTACCTGGGGCACCCCGGCATTGAGATTAATTATGGCACTGTCGGCAACTGGCCCGGCATTGGTGACATCACCGTATATCTTTACAGACCCTTCATACAGCCCCGTCTCAAGGCGCAGGTTAGCCGGTCGTTTGCCATTATTGGCCAGCTCTACCGTCAGGGCAAGAGCACCCTCGGTGTAATCGTCTGTAAGTGTTGACCTTACAAAATAATCGCGGATATATGAGACCGGCCGTGCATGCAACCAGACAGAGCGCTGAATGCCGCTTAACCTCCAGAAATCCTGGTCTTCCAGATAACTTCCGTCACACCACCTGTATACCTCAACTGCGATATTGTTCTTCCCTTTTCTGAGCAGATGTGTGATATTGAACTCCGCGGTAGTCTTGCTGTCCTCACTGTAACCTGCCAGCTCGCCGTTGATCCACACATAAAAGGCAGAGGCGACCCCGTCAAATGTAAGGAACACCTCTTTCTCCTTCATTGAGGAAGGAATGGTGAACGAACGCTTGTACGACCCTACCGGGTTATATGAATGGTCAATAAAGGGAGGGTTGATCTTAAAGGGATACCCGATATTGACATAATAAGGCGTTCCGTAGCCTTCCCTCTCCCACGTTGAGGGAACATCGATCTCATCCCATGACTTCGTGTCAAAGTCGTTTTTGAAGAACCAGTATGGCCTGTCAGCCGGCCTGTCAGAATAGTTGAACTTCCATCGCCCGTCAAGTGAAATCACGTTCTCAGACTCTCTCCATCCTGCTGTCAGGGCTGTTCCGTTGTCAGGGAAGCTGACCATGGTGGCATGGGGCTTCTCGGTGTTCAGAGTGTTCACAGCTGTATTTTCCCAGTCGGGCAGATCCTTCTCCTGCCATTCTGTATTACTGTAGTCATGAGCCCTCTGGCAGGCTGTCATGACCGAGGAAATCAGCGCCAGAATAATCAGACATCTTCTCATGACAGTATCTTTTAGGTACATCCCAAATTTAGGAAAAAATCTGTTCTGATACCCTTTTAACACATCCTGATCAGATCATCCGGAGTATTGATATTTGTAAAAACCCTCAGGTATTCATCGGTTTCGGGAAGATCGAAATATCTTGCATTGACAAGTCTGAACCAATCCCTTACTGCAGGCTTTCGGGCTGTTCTTAAATAGTCTTCCAGTGAAGGATGAGCGGAACAGTTCATAATTGAATGGAGCGGTTCGATAAGGTCTCCGATGCGGGGGACGAATACATCTGCCGGTTTGTCTGCAAACTTATCTATCTGTATTGTAATGAGATCTGCAGACAGAGAAGGCATATCACCGCCAAAAACAAATATTAACGGTGTCGCGGAGCTCTTCATGGCAGCTTCGATGCCTGCCAGCGGGCCCTTTCCCGGATAATTATCCTCTGCAGTCCTTGTCCCCTCAGGCGGCTTTAAGTCAGCCGGCCACCCGGCAATAATTATCTCGCTGAACAAGGGCCTGAGAAGGTTGGCCGTACGGTCAATGATGGTTATTCCCCCTACGCCGATAAGGGCCTTATTGATGCCCCCCATCCGTGAGCCCCTGCCCCCGGTGAGCACCACTGCAGATATGTCAGGGTGTGCTTTTATCAGAATAATCCGCTTATCTGACCATTATCGTCAATATCTATCTTTTCGGCCGATGGTATCGCCGGCAAGCCGGGCATGCGCATGATTGCTCCTGCAATCGGAACAACAAAGCCTGCTCCTGATGAGAGCTCTACTTTCCTGATCCTGACCGTGAAATCACGTGGTCTGTTTCGTCTGGCCTGGTCATCAGAGAGTGATTTCTGCGTCTTGGCAATGCATACGGCAAGGTTATCGAGCCCCAGCTCGGCAATCTTCTTCAGCTGTTCCTTTGCCTCGAGGGTATATTCAACGTTCCTGGCTCCGTACATCAGCGTCGTGATTGTCTCTATCTTCTTTTCTATAGTCCATGAGAGATCATACAGAGGGGTAAAACAGTCAGAGCATGCCTCGGCGGCTTCCAGCACTGCCTTTGCAAGTTCAACCGCACCCCTGCCGCCGTCAGCCCATGCAGTATTGACTGAAACGCGTACATTATGATCCTCACAGTATTTCTGTACAAGGTCAATTTCTGCGTCAGTATCGGTATTGAAACGGTTTATGGCTACCACAGGCCTGAAACCGTAATAATGCATGTTTTCAACATGCTTGTCGAGATTCTCAAAGCCTAGTCTGAGGGCATCCAGGTTCTCCTTTGCGAGCTCGGAGATTTTGACACCGCCGTGATATTTAAGGGCTCTTATCGTTGCGACGATCACAACAGCGTTTGTCTTCAGCTTGCCTATCTGGGATTTGATATTGAAAAACTTCTCGGCGCCCAGTTCGCTGGCAAAACCTGCTTCAGTGACGACATAGTCGCTCATTGAGAGCCCCATTCGTGTCGCCAGGATAGAGTTTGTGCCCTGTGCGATGTTGGCAAACGGTCCGCCGTGAATGATTGCGGGTGTCCCTTCAAGGGTCTGTACCAGATTAGGCTTGATGGCGTCTTTCAGCAATACGGCCATGGCGCCATGGGCCTTCAGGTCACGGGCATAGACCGGCTTGCCGGCATATGTATAGCCAACGAAGATGTTACCCAGTCTTTTCTTCAGGTCGCTGATGCCTGTTGCAAGACAAAGGATAGCCATCACTTCCGAGGCGGCAGTGATATCGAATCCGGTCTCCCTGGGTACCCCCTGTGAAGTACCTCCCAGCCCGATGACCATGTCACGAAGGGCACGGTCATTCATGTCCATCACCCTCTTCCATGAAATGGTCCTGGGGTCAAGCCCCAGGTTACCTTCACCTGCCTGCAGGTTGTTGTCAATCATCGCGGCAAGCAGGTTGTGCGCCTTTTCAACGGCAGAAAGGTCACCGGTAAAGTGAAGGTTAATGTCTTCCATCGGGATGACCTGTGAGAAGCCTCCTCCTGCAGCACCCCCTTTTATTCCAAATACAGGTCCGAGAGATGGCTCACGCAGCACCACAGTGGCTCTCTTGCCAATCAGGTTGAGACCCTGCGCCAGCCCTATTGATGTGGTCGTCTTCCCTTCACCAGCCGGAGTAGGGGTGATGGCAGTCACGAGTATAAGTTTTGCCTTTGCCGCTTTGGCATCATCAATATGCGACAACGGAATCTTGGCCTTATACTTGCCGTAGAGCTCAAGGTCATCCTCCCTGAGCCCCAGCCTTGCAGCCACCTCAACAATCGGCCTTATGGCGGCACCCTGGGCAATCTCGATGTCTGTCTTCATAGAAGATTCTTTGTTTTGGTTAAATGTAAGATTTAATTTTTTACAAACATGAACAAAAAAGGCTGGTTAAAGTTGATCTCCGCAAGAAAATCAAAATATCTCCGTGAAGCCTGCCTGCTTCTCCATCCTGATCCTCCATCCCTGGGGATATCCGTTATTGAACCTGTTTCCGAGATTCTTTATGAAGCCCAGCGGAACGCCCCGGTAAAGCATCAGTATTCTTCCCCTTGGCATGCCGCTGAGAGGGAAACTCTCAAGGCGAAGGAACGAGACAGCCTCTTCGTAAGTGGTGTTGTACACAGGCCATGCTCCGCTCCTCTGCATTACCGACATTGCCAGGTCATGCGCCGGAATAAAGTCATCATTCCTGAACTCACCTGCCAGAGTGCCTGATTTGACTATCCTGAGCCGTTCTGCAAGGCGGCTGTACAGATCGGGCCGGGCAGCCAGAGCGATCACCCGGTCACCTGTGACCGACAGCCTGGCGGCATCAACATCAATAAGCGGCTCGATACGCTTCAGAATATTCGAGGCAGGCTTATGTGACTTTATTCGGCCGTACTGTCTGCCCCTCTCCTCTCCCCCTATCTTTCTGAGGACAGCAATGAAAAAACCGTCGCCGCTCACCCTTCCGGGGTGAAACCCATAGCCGGTAATGTTCTTATAGTTGACGGTAGTGATGCCTTCAAAGCGGGCGATATCAAGAGGCACCGGCTCTGAATCGATATGGTCAATGAACCATGCTATATTCTCCTCATTCTCGGCGGGATTGAAGGTGCAGGTTGAATAGATAAGCACTCCTCCCTCCCTGAGAGAGGGCCATACATCCATTACAATCCTCCGCTGCCGGTCACTGCAGAGACTGGCATTCTGTTCAGACCACTCACTGACTGCCGTCGCATTACTGAACATCCCCTCTCCTGAACAGGGTGCATCAACAACAATGACGTCAAAGAAACCGGGCAGGGAAGCGAAGTCTGCAGGGTCATTCTGTGTGACGACTGTGTTACCGATGCCCCATTTTGTGATGTTCTCTGCAAGTACGGCAGCCCGTGTTCTGATGACTTCGTTGGCCACCAGCAACCCGTTGCCGGAAATAAGTGTTGAGAGGTGGGTGCTCTTACCTCCGGGGGCGCCGCACAGGTCCAGTACATTGATCCCGTCCATATCCCCGGCTACCTGTCTGAAAGCCTCGCCGGTGAACATGCTTGAGGCCTCCTGCGGATAGTAGACCCCCGCATGGAAGAGAGGATCAGGAGTGAACTGCGGCCTTACCGGGAGATAAAAGCCATTTTGTTCCCATGGCACTTTATCATATCCGGTTACAGGCCGATCCCACTTTCGCGGATTGATCCTGACGGATACAGGAGAAGGCTGGCCCAGGGCATGCACCAGACCGGGTGCATCGATATATTTCTGCGTGGTAATCCGCTTGAGAAATTGTTCAGGGAGCATGGTCTCACTTTATCAAATCCGATCCCGATACTTTCAGCAACCCCAGTGACCACTTTATGATCACAAATGAGCTTATAAGGGCTGCAATGGAATCAATATATGCCACACCCCATATCATCGCCGTAACAAGTCCGATGATGGCTGCAAGACTGGTGAATGCATCAGCAATGACATGCAGGTACGCGGCCCGGATATTATGGTCACTCTCCTCGTGGTCATGCTTAAGCAGAAACGCACTGAGGATATTGACCCCGAGCCCGATGACGGCAATCATGATGGCTTCCCTGTATTCAATGACTCTCG
>JALOMM010000050.1 GCA_025455535.1 Bacteroidales bacterium
CCTCGGAGGAGGCGGCCAGCCCATCCCGACAAACCTGGAAATCAGAAAGAAAAGGATGGAAGCTATCTATTCGGAAGATACTCATATGGCAATCAGAAAGTCTCATGAGAACCCGGAAGTAGTTGCTATCTACAAGGAGTTTCTAGTAGAACCCAACGGACATAAATCTCACAAGTTGCTTCACACACATTACGTAAAGCGAGAGTCCTATTAGAAGGTTAAGAATTAACTAAGGGGACATCCGGTAACAGGTGTCCCCTTTTTTTATACCCTTTCGTGACAATCTAAACTTTGGTCCCGATTTCTTGTTAATTTTGCACAAAATTTCCGGTGATGTTAGATTTCCTCATGCACAATATCTTCTTCATAATCTTCGGCGTTGTGATACTGACAGTGCTTCTGATTGACCTGCTTTATGTAGGGAAGGATCACCACACCATATCCCTGAAGGAATCGCTGACATGGACAACCATCTGGATCAGCCTTGCCATTGGCTTCTACTTTTTCATCAGGTATTACGGCCATATGGTGCATGATATCTCTGACTGGCAGACCCTTAAGGAGTATGTGGCGCTGTACAATCCGTCACTCAGACTACCTGAGGATAGTTTTGAGTCGGCACTTGAGGCGTACCGCAGGGCAACAGCGACAAATTATATCACAGGATACCTGCTGGAATACACACTTTCAATAGACAATGTCTTCGTTATACTTATGATTCTGACCGCATTTTCGGTTGACCCGAGAAATTACAAGCAGGTGCTTTTCTGGGGCATCCTCGGGGCTATCGTACTGCGATTCATTTTCATATTTGTGGGCTCAGCCCTGATTCATAAATTCAGCTGGCTGCTGCTGGTCTTCGGAGCCTTCCTGGTCTATTCAGGTATTCACATGTACCTTGGAAGGAACAAGAATCAGAAGATCGAGACACGTGATCACTGGCTGGTGAAGTTCCTTTCGCGGCACTTTAATATCTACCCTGACTACATCCAGCATCATTTCTGGAAAAGGGTTGACGGCAAATTCTTCTTCACGCCGCTCTTTATTGTACTGATAATGATCGAGTTCACTGATGTGATCTTCGCCCTCGATTCAATCCCGGCCATCTTCTCCATCACAACAGATCCCTATATAGTATTCTTTTCAAATATATTCGCAATCATAGGTCTCAGGTCGCTGTTCTTCCTTCTTGTCAAGGTAGTCAACCTGTTCCATTACCTCAAGGTGGGGATATCTTTCCTGCTGGTCTTTGTAGGGTTCAAGCTCCTGTTCCACCACTGGCTTGACAGTATCGGCTACCAGACCGTTTATTCTCTTTATATCATTGCGGCGACGCTGGTTATTAGCATACTGGCATCGGTAATTTTCCCGGAGAGGAAGAAGGTGCTGGTTCAGTAACCTTCACAAACATCTGTCAAACTGTTTTTTCCTGTTTTTTAACACGAAAATATTGCTCCTTTTAAGTTTTTTACCACCTTTAATGCCTTAATGCATTAACCGTGCAGTAAATTATTCTTAATATGAGCGGATTTGATTTCAACAGCAGAGATTCATTTGGCAGCAGGCTGGGTGTCATAGCAGCAGCCGCAGGATCAGCGGTAGGGCTGGGCAATATATGGCGATTCCCTTACGTACTTGGAGAAAACGGAGGAGGTGCTTTCCTCCTTGTATACCTTATTATCATTTTTGCGATCGGCATCCCGGTGATGATGTCTGAACTTGTCATCGGGAGAAGGGCACAGCGCAACCCCGTGGGAGCATTTCAGCTCCTCGCCCCGAAAAAGCCATGGTTCCTTGTCGGATTAATGGGGGTTGTAGCTGCTTTTATGATTCTTGCGTTTTATACTGCAGTGGCAGGCTGGACTCTTGAATACATTTACCAGACCCTTATCGGCGGCTTCAAAGGCAAATCATCTGCTGACCTGGCAACAATGTTTGATTCTTTCAGGAGCGATTCTCTGAGACCGGCATTATGGTTTGTCATCTTCATGGTTGCAACCTCAGGTATTGTTCTTGGCGGTGTAAGAAAGGGAATAGAGAAATCTACGAAGATAATGATGCCGATGCTCTTTCTCATCATACTGGTGATGTGCGTCAAGTCACTGACACTGCCCGGAGCAGGCAAGGGTCTTACGTTTCTTCTCCAGCCTGACTTCAGCAAGATCACCGGGAACACAATCCTCATGGCCCTGGGCCAGGCGTTCTTTTCACTCAGTATCGGCATGGGGACTCTGATAACTTACGGCTCATATATTCCTAAAGACAATAATCTGGCAACCACTGCTGTGCAGGTTTCCATGGTTGACCTTATGGTGGCTGTTCTGGCGGGTGTTGCCATATTCCCCGCTGTCTTTGCCTTTGGCATATCACCATCCTCTGGAGAAGCTCTCACGTTTATCGTTCTTCCTGGCATCTTTCAGCAAATGCCGGGAGGGATGCTCTTCGCCCTGATGTTTTTTGTCCTGCTGGCGGTAGCTGCACTTACATCGACAATATCCGTTCTGGAGGTTATCGTAGCCTATTTTACCGAGCAGCTTAATCTCACCCGCAGAAAAGCCGTGATACTGGCGACAATTTCAATGTTCATTCTCGGTATCTCAGCCTCACTCTCCTGGGGCCTCATGAGCAATGTGAAGATCTTTGGAATGAATATCTTCACTCTTTTCAATAACACTACGGCAAATGTTCTCCTGCCACTGGGCGGGCTTCTCATTGTTGTGTTTCTCGGATGGTTTTTCCCATCAAAGAATATCAGTGATGAGCTCTCTAACGGCGGCACACTCAAAATAAGATTTTATGGAATTTACCGCATTGTTATCAGGTTTATCGCCCCGATAGCCATTGCACTGGTGTTCCTTAACGGGCTTGGCCTGATGAAGTTCTAACCTAACCTTATGTGACATGCACAAGCTCAATGATTTTCTAGTAACGCTCGACGGCTATCTCGGTGGCCATCCCTGGTTCATGATCTTGCTGATTGGCACCGGATTGTTTTTTACCATTTATCTCGGGTTCCCCCAGGTCAGGTATTTCAAGCATGCCATAAGAATAACCAGGGGCAAATACGATCACTCTCATGACATAGGAGATACATCTCATTTTCAATCACTTGCGACTGCATTGTCAGGTACTGTCGGAACAGGCAATATCGCCGGCGTCGCCCTGGCGATACATCTGGGAGGGCCGGCGGCACTGTTCTGGATGCTCCTTACCGCCGCCATAGGGATGTGCACAAAGATGGTGGAGGTATCTATTTCCCATAAATACAGGGATATCCTCCCTGACGGTTCAGTGTCTGGCGGGCCAATGTATTACATGAAGAAACGGCTCAATATTACCACCAAAAGCGGTAAAATCATTAAGACCGGCGCAATTATGGGAGCATTTTTTGCCGGAGCAACTGTACTGTCGTCATTCGGTACAGGAAGCCTTCCACAGATAAACAGCATATCAAATTCAGTCTTCGCCACCTTTGGGATCAAGCATATTGTAACAGGTGCAATACTCGCAGTGCTGCTGGGTCTTGTGATTATCGGCGGTATTAAGAGAATCGCCAGGGTAACGTCTGTCCTTGTACCGTTTATGGCAATATTGTACCTGCTGGGATCACTGCTGGTGATCTCCTCAAACTATGAAAATATTATCCCTTCATTCCTGTCTGTTTTCAGTGATGCTTTCACCGGTTCGGCTGCTGCCGGAGGGTTCCTCGGAGCAACCTTTGCCTTTGCAATGAACAGGGGTGTCAACAGAGGACTTTTCTCAAACGAGTCAGGCCAGGGTTCCGCACCTATCGCACACTCGGCGGCCCGCGCTCCCGAGCCTGTCTCCGAAGGGATGGTGGCATTGCTTGAACCTTTCATTGATACTATCTGTATCTGTACCCTCACCGGACTGGTAGTATTATCATCCGGTGCGTGGAACACTAAAACTGACAATCAGTTTCAGGCAACCGATATACAGATCCTCGCCGGCACTTTCAACGATAAGGAGGCGGATGACGTGGAGCGTCTCAGCCGCCATCTCAGGGGCGATGAGTTCATTGACCTGTATAACGGGAAATTAATAATCGAGAATGGTCTTATAAAGGATGCCGATGTATCAATAATTCATGCAAGATCGCTGGCCGAGAATGTCAGTTTCAGTGTCGGCAAAGTACCGTATACGGGAGAGATACCTGTTTCGTCAGGGAAAATTACAGGTAGTCAGGCCATCACTGTCAGAGGAGAGTCACTCATACACTCTGCCCCGATGACCACCTTCGCCTTCAGCCGGAGCATTCTCAAGGGTTACGGTGCATACATTGTGACATTCTCCCTGCTTCTGTTCGCCTTCTCGACAGCTATCTCGTGGTCTTACTATGGAGACCGTTCGATTACATATCTTTTTGGACCAAAATATGTCATATTCTACAGGATTATCTTTGTAGCCGGATTCTTTATCGCAAGCTTCACCGACACAACGATCATCTGGTCACTCTCTTACATAGCAATTGTGCTGATGGCAGTGCCGAACCTCATTGGGATACTGCTTTTAAGGAAGGAGGTAAAACAGGCGGTGAAGGATTACTGGCTTACCTTCTCAAAGCAATACCCGGCTGAGAAGATATCAGGAATAATGGCTAAGAGATTCAGGGATAAGGATTGATAAAGGTACTCCTCACATAGGATTTCACAAAGACCACAAAGCAAGGGCTTTGTCAGTCGCGTGTTTTTGAAATAAGCTGTTTAAATTGTTATTCCTTATCCGGCATTTTAGGATAGAGATCCTCAACCTTCACCCTGTTGTCATCCTCCTCTGTCGTAACAGCAACAGGCTGTCCGACGTTATTCCTGAAATAGAGTATGAAGGCAAGTATGGGCAGGACAGGTGTAATAAGCGCTGTCGTCAGTGAGCTTATCACGATGTAAACCGGGTTCTTCACCATCTCCAGGAGTGCGCCTGCCTCTGCAGGATCGGTCAATGACCTCAGCAGTGACCCGGTAAAGGGAAGCATGATAAGGCTGCTCAGGACGAGTGATATGATTATGATTATGAGAAGCACAACGATAACCCAACCCATATTAGGCCATAAGTTCCTGTGCGCAAGGCTGAATGATCTGGAGATGACCGTTGCAGCGTTGCGGCTCTCAACCAGGGTAACCGGCAGTGCAAAGATCGCGATTGTAAGAACATAGAAAGCTGCAAAGAGGCCGGGCAGCACAAGAAGCACCAGCCCTGCGGCTGTCACAATGGAGCCGGCAAGGCCCATAACGATAACAACAATGAGGTAGGGAATGAATGCCTGCAGACTTTTCCTGAGGGTGGTGGCAACGACATTCTCCTGACCCAGTGGTCTTTCAAGTATCCATGCATGCATCAGCACCCCGAAGATCAGGGAGACAACCACGATCAATGAGTAAGGACCTATCATATCCTTCATCATCTTCAGCATCTCCTCAGGTTCAGTTGTTGTCTGGATCGCCGCGAGATCCAGGCTGGCGCTGAAGACAGCCGAAAGGAGCGCGAGGATGAATGAGATAATATACATGCCGACGAAATATTGCTTGTAGAAGTCCCACAGTTTGGTCATGGCACTGTCGAGGTCTGAGGCTCCGGCGAGGGGATGATTCTGATAATTATGCATCATATGTGATTTTGAATGGGTGGTAAAAATATAAAAAAATCAATTCAGAATCTCAAGTATTCCCTTGATGTCTAATTCACTCATTGGATTGTTGGTGTCAACGAAGGTCTCCGCAAGCTTTGACTTCTTTTCCTGAAGGCGCTGTATCTTCTCTTCAATGGTCTCACCGGCGATGTAACGGTATACAAAGACCCTCTTCTCCTGTCCGATCCTGTGCGCCCGGCTCAGTGCCTGTATCTCCGAAGCGGGGTTCCACCACGGGTCGAGGATGAAGACGTAGTCTGCCTCGGTGAGGTTCAACCCTACTCCTCCGGCCTTGAGAGAGATGAGAAATACCTTGATACGGTCATCACTCCGGAAGCTGTTTATCACTCTCTCCCTGTCAGTTGTTGAACCTGTGAGCATTGCATACCCTATGCCGTTGCTCTTCAGCCACCAGGGAAAGAGGTCGAGGTGTTTGACAAAAGACGAAAATATCAGGATCTTATGCCCTTCCGAGATAACGTTTTCGATGTTGCGTGTTATTGTCTCGAACTTGCCCGAGACGCCTCCATACGATTCATCTGTAAGCACAGGATGGTTTGCTATCTGACGGAGCTTCATCAGACCCTGAAGAACCATTATGGCCGATTTCTCAATACCCACAGCTTCAATATTCTCAAGAATGCTGTTGCGTACCGCTGACTTTTCCCTCTCATAGATGGCAGCCTGTTCCTCTGACATATCGCAGTAGACTATCTGCTCCGTCACCTCTGGCAACTCCTTAACCACCATCTCTTTCGTACGCCTCATGATGAAAGGCTGAATTATTTTCCTCAGTCTCTTTTCCTTCTCCTCCTCATAATTCTTTTCAATAGGCCTGGCGAATTCTCTCTTGAAGAAGATGAGTGAGCCGAGAAGGCCGGGATTGACAAAGCTGAGCTGTGTCCACAGGTCGGTAAGCGAGTTCTCCACGGGTGTTCCCGTAAGCGCCAGCCTGTGCTCTGACTTGAGCCGGGAGACCGCTCTGTAAATATTGGAAGAGGGGTTTTTGATATACTGACTCTCATCGAGTACAACATAAAAGAAATTCATTCCCGTAAAGAACTCTATATCCTGCCTCACAGTATGATAGCTTGAAATGACGATATCATAACCCGAGAACTGTGATGCTGATCTTTGCCTGGTTGTTCCGTGGTGTATTTTTGTCTTCAGTGACGGGCAGAATTTTCTGATCTCATTGTACCAGTTATGGCTGAGTGATGCCGGTACCACGATCAGCGAGGTGAGGCCGGCTTTCTCATGCCCGAAAAGAGACATCTGCCCCTCTGTCTCTTTCTCATCAGTTACAGTGGTGTTCTCCTTGTTCCACATCAGCAGGGCCAGTGTCTGGAGCGTCTTGCCAAGCCCCATGTCATCGGCAAGACATCCACCCAGGTTATGCGTCTGCAGGAAATGAAGCCAGCTCAGCCCTTCCATCTGGTAAGGACGCATCTCTGCCCTGAGCCCTGCCGGGGCATTGATGACCGGCAACTGCTCCGGCACTGCCAGCTTCCCCAGCTTGATGCAAATGTCACAGTTTTCGCCCGTTATCACTTCACTTATGAGGCTGAAGTGCTGTTTATGCACCAGGAGGCTATCCTCCCTGTCTTTGCCCATCTCGAACAGTCCGCGATACCGGGTGAACCACTCTTCCGGCAGTACTGCAACAGTCCCGTCGGGCAACGGATACTCCCTGATACCCTCAAGAATATACCTCCTGAGCCTGGTAAATGGTATCCTGAATGTTCCTATCTGCACTACCGCCTTCAGGTCAAACCAGTCGTTGATTATCTGGTGACTCAGGGTGATCTCCACCGGATCAAGGCAGTATGGTACCTCAAGACTTCCGGTGCGTATTGTCATTCCTGCCTCTGTAATTTTTTTTCTGTTTTCGGCTATTGTCTCAATGAGGTCATAAATTGCTTTGTCATCCTCCGCTGCTGCACCTGCAGTCATGAAATGGATCCCGTCTTCTGCAAAGAGGCCTGAATCTTCAAGTACCTCAATGCACTTCTTCTCCCTGAAGGTATCGCGTTCCTTCCTTTTGAAAGTGAAAATACCTCCTTCGTTACAGAAGGTGGTAAAATGAGTGATATCATCGGTATAGAATATCTCCTGCTCATCATAACGAAACTTCAGAATGGCAGCCGGCAGTCCTCTTATCCCAACCTCCACCGTAAGAGTTGACGTCATGACAGGTTCTGAAGTCTCTACACGGAACCCTGTGCCTGTCACCCTGTGTGTGTTGACGACAGAGAGAACGAAGGTGCTGAAGTACTTTTCTTCGGTGGCCTGCGGTATGGTAATGTGACTGCGTGTAAGAAAGGGTTTCAGCTTGGCTCCCTCTATTTCAGATACAAAATGGAGGTTGCTGCCGGCCCTTATCACACAGGGTTTATTTGAGAGAATATCAACAGGCTGACTGCGCAGGTTAAGTGGCTTGCCTTCTGACTCGATGATGAGGCTGTAGTTGCTGCCTGAGGAATCACGGTCAAACCTGAAGACAGGTGAAGCAACCTCGGGTACAATAAGCAGCCTGTCTTCCGGGTGAAGGCTTGCGATCCTTGTTTTCTGAAGGTAAACAGGAATCTCCTCTTTCAGCGCAATATGCAGGCTCTGGGAAATTCTTGACTCGATATATGGCTTTATCAGAGTCTCAAACTCTTTTTCTCCAACCGTTTCCGTGAACTCTTTTACGTTACGGTGCTTTGAAAAAAGTTTGAAGAGGTTCCGGTCAGAGTAATCATTAAGCAGTTCCACAACCTCCCTCTCATCATTATCCAGACCGGACAGGGTTGTGCTGTCAGGAAAAGGAAAGAGAGGCTCAGTCATGCT
>JALOMM010000051.1 GCA_025455535.1 Bacteroidales bacterium
CTGTCATCCGAGGAGGTACTCACGGTGATCTCCGGAGCACTCTCGGAATATTTGTTGGCATTGTCAAGGAGATTATGTATGACATTGCGAAGGTGCTCAGCATCACCTGCGATTACGCTCCTCTCAGCATCGAGTTGCCGCCTGATCACCCCTCCCCTTTCGGTCACCTGTATCTCAACCGTTTCAATAGCCTTCGTTATCACTTCATGGATGTCTGTCTCGCTGAAATCGAACTCCACCTCATGCCTGTCAAGGGTGGCAATCTGAAGGATCGACTCTACCTGCCGGTTCATCCGGGCATTTTCCTTCTTGATCATGCCGGCGAAATGCCTGACCTTCTCCTCATCAGATATTACCTTGTTGTTTGTGATGGTGTCAGCGGCAAGAGAGATGGTGGCAATAGGGGTCTTGAACTCATGAGTCATGTTGTTGATGAAGTCTGACTTCATCTCCGAAATCTTCTTCTGAGTTATAATGAACCACAGGCTGAGGGCAAATGTTGAAAGTATGATCAGTGAAAAGAGCCCCGACCCTCCAAGGATAAGCGCAATTGAACCAAGTACATAGTTGGTTTTGTAGGGAAAGACGACAGAGACAGTCTCTCCCTTCCTTATTAACCCTTCCGAAAACAGGGTGACCTGGTACGGACTGCTCTTAAACTCTTTCTCTTTAACCTTCGACCAGATGCCGTCAGACAGAGTATCACCCCTTATGATTGCAAACTCGAAAGGTGTATTAATCCCTGAAGCCGTCAGCTCCCCCTTCAGCGTCCGGGTCAGTTCTTCCTTGTCAATCTCAAGTTCCTTCTCCCATACAAACATCTCGGTGATAAGCTGGTTGCTCATAGACTGAAACTCACCCGCCCTCCGTTGCATCCATTGCATGTACTCATCTGAGTCAATTACCACCTCCTGCTGTACCGCAGTGCCGGCAGCATCACGTGCGACCTTCATCCTGACAGGAGGATCATTGTTGGTGGTGACTACTATCTCAACTGAATCCTTATCCGAGACAGAAGAACTTTCAATGGTCAGGCTTCCCGAGAAGCGGCTTTGCATGTTGCCCTGAGGCTGCAGCTGAGGTGATGACGGATAACCGCTGATAAGCATCTGATTGAGGAAGTTCATGCGGCGCGATGACTCCATCGACCTGGCAGTGTTGCGCAGACTGTTTATCACAAAAAAGTCGAACTGATCATTCCTGACCTTAATGGCATTGCCAATCCAGGTCACCTGAACCCAGATGATCCCACCGAGGGATAAGGCCATTAAAAGTATCAGCCCTGTGAATTTCCTTCTGTTCATGTCACAAAATTATATATATAAATAAGTCATAAAGACGTTTTAACTTTTTGTTAACCCGTTTTAACCTGACTTTAACCACATGCCTGTTTTTATGAATTATTTTTGTACCATAAATGTTTGGCACACGGTTCGGATTGAGAAGCACACTGTGATAATAACAAAAGGAACTGCAGATGCCCACGACTCGGGTGCCGCATTCATAGGTTGGGTTTAGGTTTGTTTTAGGTTAGGTTGGGAAGAGACGCGGCAGAGGCGTCTCTTCTTTTTTTGGGTCATCATATCTCGGAAAAGAGCCGCCATACCTTATCCTCGGGAAGAGGAGCTTCAACATTTATGTCCTCCTTCTTTACCGGATGGATGAACGAGATGCGCCGCGCATGAAGCGATATGCCTCCTCCTTCATTTGATCTTTTTGATCCGTACTTCAGGTCACCCTTTACAGGACATCCCGCAGCAGCCAGCTGTGCCCTGATCTGATGGTGCCTGCCGGTCTGCAGATCAATCTCAAGCAGGTAGAAGCTTGATGAACGACCTATGATGCGGTATGACAGGGTTGCCTCCTTTGATCCCTTCACCTCCTTATCATATACATATGATTTGTTCTGCTGCTCGTTCTTCTTGAGGAAGTTGCGCAACATCCCCTCTTCAGCGGGCGGACGCTCGGTGACGATCGCCCAGTAACTCTTCTTCACATCCCTGGTTCTGAAGAGCTCGCTCAGACGTGTAAGGGCCTTCGATGTGCGTGCATAGACGACACATCCGCTCACCGGCCTGTCAAGACGATGCACTACACCGAGAAAAACATCCCCGGGCTTATTGTACTTCTCCCTGATATACTGCTTTACTGCAGCGTCAAGCGGCTCATCGCCGGTGCTGTCACCCTGTACCAGATCAGAGGAGCGCTTGTTAACAATAATCAAATGATTGTCTTCGTATAATACTGACGGTCCGTTCCTTCCCATTTAATACTGCTCCTTTTCGTTCGGGAAATCGCGTGATCTCACGTCTGCTATGTAATTCTGCACCGCACCCTTGATCTCGTCATGCAGGTTATGATACCTTCTCAGGAAGCGCGGTGAGAACTCCAGGTTCAGACCCAGCATGTCATGCAGGACGAGAACCTGACCGTCAACCTGAGGCCCGGCACCTATTCCTATCACAGGAACCTTTACCATCTCTGATACCTCCCCTGCCAGCGCTGCAGGTATCTTTTCAACCACAATGGCAAAACACCCAGCCTTCTCGATGATAAGAGCATCCTCCTTCAGCTTCCTCGCCTCCTCCTCCTCCTTCGCCCGAACGACATAGGTCCCGAACTTGTGTATCGACTGCGGTGTCAGCCCCAGGTGACCCATGACAGGGATCCCGGCTGAGAGTATCCTTTCAATCGATTCGGCAATCTCACGCCCTCCCTCCATCTTTACAGCACTGGCACCGGTCTCCTTCATGATCCTGATGGCTGAGGCAAGCGCTTCACGCGAGTTGCCCTGGTATGTTCCAAAGGGGAGGTCAACAACCACAAGAGCCCTCCTGACACCCCTTACCACAGAGGCAGCATGATAGATCATGTTGTCGAGAGTGATAGGCAGCGTGGTTTCATACCCCGCCATCACATTGGATGCCGAGTCACCGACGAGGATGATGTCAATACCTGACTCATCAAGTATCCTCGCCATAGAAAAGTCATACCCGGTCAGCATGGCTATCTTCTCACCCTTGAGCTTCATCTCAAAAAGAACATGGGTGGTTATCTTCTTAACAACTTTGTGTACTGACATGACCATTTATATTATTGCCGGAGACAAAGCTACGAAATAAGAGGAAGAGTTGCATGGAATCACTTTTTTTTGACATTATACTGCCTTTTTGTCATACTGATAAAAACCGTTTGGGGATTACTTATCACTTTATCATGACAGAATTTCATTACCGGGCCTTCATTAAGACGGTGGCATAAACATTGTCATAAGGAGAAATATCAGTAACGTAAGTATAAAAAACAAAATATAACAAAATGGGAAAGATTATCGGTATTGACCTTGGAACTACAAACTCATGCGTCTCGGTCATGGAGGGCAATGAGCCTGTGGTTATACCAAACAGTGAGGGCAAAAGGACCACCCCGTCGGTGGTGGCGTTCCTCGAGAACGGCGAGCGCAAGGTAGGAGACCCTGCCAAGAGACAGGCTATCACCAACCCGCGCAAGACCGTCTCTTCAATAAAGCGATTCATGGGAAGGAGCTATGACGAGGTTACAAATGAGATGAAGAAACTCACCTATGAGGTTATTCGCGGTGACAATAATACCCCCAGGGTGAAGATAGATGACCGTAACTATTCTCCTCAGGAGATCTCTGCCATCGTTCTTCAGAAGATGAAGAAGACCGCTGAGGATTACCTTGGTCAGGAAGTTACTGAAGCTGTCATAACTGTCCCCGCTTACTTCAACGATTCTCAGCGTCAGGCCACAAAAGAGGCAGGGGAGATCGCAGGACTGAAAGTAAAGAGGATCATCAACGAGCCGACGGCAGCATCACTTGCATATGGCCTTGACAAGAAGTCGCAGGATCTTAAGATAGCCGTATTCGACCTGGGAGGCGGCACATTTGACATTTCAATACTGGAGCTCGGCGACGGCGTCTTCGAGGTTAAGTCAACCAACGGAGACACACACCTCGGCGGCGATGACTTTGACAACCTTGTCATAGACTGGCTGGCAGACGAGTTTCAGAAGGAAGAAGGGATCGACCTGCGCAAGGACCCGATGGCCCTGCAGAGACTCAAAGAGGCTGCGGAGAAGGCAAAGATAGAGCTCTCAAGCACATCGAATACGGAGATCAATCTCCCCTATATCATGCCCGTAAACGGAATACCCAAGCACCTTGTCAAGAACCTTTCAAGGGCTCAGTTCGAGAAACTAACTGACAAGCTCATCAACTCAGTGATCGAACCGTGCCGCAAGGCTCTCGATGACGCAGGGATGAAGACATCGGATATTGACGAGGTTCTCCTTGTGGGAGGATCAACACGTATCCCTGCCATTCAGCAGGTAGTTGAGAAGTTTTTCGGCAAGGCACCTTCAAAGGGGGTGAACCCTGACGAGGTAGTTGCCGTAGGTGCTGCAATACAGGGTGGCGTTCTCACCGGTGAGGTGAAGGATGTGCTGCTTCTCGACGTCACTCCGCTATCCCTTGGCATTGAGACCATGGGGGGCGTTATGACGAGACTGATCGAGTCAAACACAACCATCCCGACAAGAAAGACCGAGACCTTCACCACCGCCAGCGACAGCCAGCCGTCAGTGGAGATACATGTACTGCAGGGTGAGAGACCTATGGCCTCAGGTAATAAGACCATCGGCCGGTTCCACCTCGACGGTATACCGCCAGCCCCCAGAGGCATACCTCAGATAGAGGTAACCTTCGACATCGATGCTAACGGCATCCTCCATGTCTCGGCAAAAGACAGGGGAACAGGCAAGGAACAAAGGATACGTATCGAAGCCTCATCAGGACTGAGTGACGATGAGATACGCCGTATGCGCGAAGAGGCTAAAGCCAATGAGAATGCCGACAAAACCGCAAGGGAGATGGCTGACAAGATTAATGCTGCCGACAGCATGATCTTCCAGACAGAAAAACAGCTTAAGGAGTTTGGTGACAAGATACCGGCTGACAAGAGAGGCCGCATCGAGACAGCCCTCAGCTCACTGCGCGAAGCTCACAAGAACAGGGACGTGGCCGCAATAGACAGCACACTGGCAGAGATAAATGCCGCATGGCAGGCCGCCTCTGAAGATATGTACAAAGCCTCACAGGGTGCCGGACAACAGGCAGGCCCCCAGGCAGGCCCCACGGGCGGTGACACCTCCGGTGGCAAACAGGGCGGCGAAGAGCAGGTGACCGACGTCGACTTCGAAGAGGTTAAGTAAACATAAAAGCAGCAATGCCAGTGCCGCCACGGGAATTCCCGTGGCGGCTCTTCATTTCAGACGATACTTCTGCAGCTGATCTTCGTTGAAGACCATATTATTGTAGAAATGTGCGTTTTAATATGGAGGATGGTCGTAGACCATCAAATAATCAACGCTTGTTATTATCTTAGCGAATAATTAGTCCCGATGAAAACAGGTATCCTCATTTCAGCTTTAATCATTTGGCTGCCATTTCTTTGCCATTCACAGAATCTGACCGATTCTGCCGGCAGAAAACAGGGGCCGTGGATAAAAAAATATCCCAGCGGCAAAACCATGTATGAAGCCACATTCAGGGATGACAAACCTGTCGGACTTTTCAAAAGATATGATGCCGACGGTAACCCTCAGTCTGAACTGACCTACAACGAAAAAAACGATGAGGTAAAGGCTGTCTTCTTCTACCCTGACGGACGAAAAGCAGGTGAAGGAACTTACATGAACAGAAAGAAAGAGGGCCCCTGGCGATTCTATCCGTCTACCGAACCTCAATACATGATAGGCGAGGAATATTATCACAATGATGTCAAACACGGTCTGGCCCGCAAGTTTCACCCTGACGGTACCCTGGCGGAGAGTATCACATGGGACAACGGCAAGAGGACAGGCGGATGGATGCAATATTACCCTGACGGCAAAGTATCACTCAGGGCTGAATATATCGACGGCAAACTGAACGGCCCCTTTTCATTCTACCATCCCAACGGGAAACTGCAGTTTGAAGGCAAGTACAAAGATGACTTCCGCGACGGAGACTGGATGGTATTCAATGAAGACGGCTCACTTAAACAGGTGATGGTTTACAGGCAGGGGCGACTGTCTGATCCGCAATATTCCGAGAAAGAGACAGAGTTTCTCGATGAGCTTGAGAAAAACAGGGGCAAGATAAAGATCCCGGATATCAGCGGCAACATAATCAAATGATGACAAGGTTTCTGGCAGTTTCAGTACTCTTGCTGTGCCTGACCCTTGAGGTCACAGATGCTCAGACCGGAAAGAGTCCGGACTATAACCTGTTATATTTCTACCGTGTCTGTTTTACCGATAAAGGGAGCGTCACCGTTTCCGATTTCACACCTGAAGATCTTCTCTCTCCTGATGCTATTGAGAGAAGGGAGAAATGCGGAATTGAACCGCTGACAGCCAGTGATCTGCCGGTCAATAAGACTTATATCAATACCGTGACACAGGCAGGACTGAAATTCCACATATCGTCAAAATGGATGAACTCAGCCCTGTTCAGCTCACACTCTGAAATCAATCCTGCTGACGTTGAAGAAATACCGTTTGTAAGGGAGGTGGTGCTTGTCAAAAGGCCGGCAGAACCCTCAAAGAGAGAAATTGATAAATACGGTACTCTGTCTCCGGGAAGTGACCTGAGCACCTATAACCCCCTCGTCCCTCTTAACGGTGTGCCTCTCCATCAGTCAGGTTTTACCGGAAAGAGTCTCACCATAGCAGTGCTCGATGCCGGATTCCTCAACGCAGACAGGGTCGAGTCACTGACGCCGCTCATGAAGCGCGGAGGAGTCATCGCCACATGGGATTTTGTAACGGGGAAGAGTAACGTATATGATTATCACGGCCACGGCACCGCAGTACTTACTATCCTGGCCGGCGATCTCCCCGACATAATATCAGGCTCCGCACCGGGGGCAGACTATATGCTCTTCCGCACCGAAGACGACGAGTCTGAGTACCCGGTTGAGCAGGACTACTGGGCAGCAGCGGCTGAGTATGCCGACAGCGCCGGAGCCGACATAATATCCTCTTCCCTGGGTTACTATATGTTCGATGATCCTTCAATGGACTATGCCTTCAGTGACATGGACGGCGACAGGGCCTTCGTCACCAGGGCAGCCGATGCAGCCGCCTCAAAGGGGATACTGGTAGTGGCCAGCGCAGGCAATGAACGGAACAAGGAGTGGGTGCGGATCCTAGCTCCGTCAGACGGTGACAGCGTTATGTGCATCGGAGCCCTGAAACAGGACCTTACGATATCAGACTTTTCATCAGCAGGCTACTCCGCCGACGGCCAGGTAAAACCAGACGTGGTCGCTCCCGGCGTGAGCCTGCCTCTGCAGTATGAGCCCGGCAAATGGCAGACAGGCAGCGGGACATCGTTCTCATGCCCTGTCATAAGCGGACTGTGCGCGTCGCTAATGCAGGCCGTTCCCGGAGCAACAGCAGCCGAAGTGGCAACAGCCGTGCGCAGGAGCAGCGACCGGTACAACAACCCCGACTCGCTATACGGATACGGAATCCCTGACTTCATCACAGCCCTTAAAAGCCTCGAGGAAATATACACCTACAAACCTGATGTCAGCATCACCGCCGGCCCCAACCCCTTCTTTGATGAAATAAACCTGTGGTTCCGGGAAACACCTGAAAACTTATCTGTTACAGTGACAGACGGATCAGGAAGGATCGTCATGAGAAGAGAGTATCCTGTTTACTCGGGGAGATCACACAAGCTCACCGGCTTCGAAGGTATGACAGAGGGATTATTCATGGTTGATGTCAAAACAAGCCATGGCGGGAAGGTCTTCAAAATGGTCAGACTGAAGAGATGAACAATGTTGAGAAACTGACTCTCACCGAGCTGCAGGAGGTGATACGGGACAAACTGTATGAGTCCCTCCCCGGCTTCTTCTGGATTGTGGCAGAGATAGCAGAGATGAAGGTCAATTCCTCCGGACACTGTTACCTCGAACTTACAGGAAGCGAAAAACCCGGAGGAAGAGTTGCCTCCAGAGCCAGGGGAACGATATGGGCAGCTAAGTTCCGCTCCCTGAACACCCTCTTTACCGCCACGACAGGGATACCGCTGCGGCAGGGAATAACAATACTTTTCAAAGCAACGGTCGAATATCATGAGCTGTACGGTCTCAGCCTGAATATTTCAGACCTTGACCCGTCATACACTGCCGGAGACATGGCTCTCAGACGTGAAGCCATCATCAGAAGGCTTACCGGCGAAGGGGTTATGACAATGAACCGCGACCTCGAACTGGCTCCCTACCCAAGGTACATAGCTGTCATCTCCTCATCAAAGGCTGCCGGGTACCAGGATTTCATCAACCACCTCACCTGTAATCCCTACGGGTACGTTTTTGTTCCACATCTGTTCGAGACGGTCATGCAGGGCGAG
>JALOMM010000244.1 GCA_025455535.1 Bacteroidales bacterium
GCAGTTATTCTGAGGAGAATGGTCGACCGTGTTGAAGCACGGCTTCAGAATGATATGGCTGCAACCGAATCAGTCAGAAAGGTATTCATAGTTACAGGTCAGCAGGGAGAGGGCAAGACACGCTTTATTGAAAAGCTGACAGAATCATTGAAGAGCCAGGGAGTGAGGGCCGGAGGCATTATGGCTCCAAGGATTACAGAGGAGGAGACTACAACAGGGTATGATATAGCTGATATTGGCACTGGAAAGAGAGTACCTTTCCTCAGGCACATTAACCGGCAGTTAAAACACGGTTTTGAACGTTTTACCGTCATTGATGAGGGATATCAGACCGGTCTTGACGCTCTTGACCCTGACAGAAATATTTCCAGCAATATTATGGTGATCGATGAGATCGGCCCGATGGAGCTCAGCGGAAAAGGCTGGGATAAAAGGATGGCTGAACTGATGCAAACATTCAAAGGCCATCTAATCATTGTGGTCAGGAAAAGCCTTGTCGAAGAGGTGAAGAACAGGTACGGCATCAGCGACCCGGTGATTTATGACGTGGGCGCATCGGAAGCCCCGGCAGCTTTTCGGGAGATAACTGAATTATTGAAATCAGGAATGGTTAAATAAGGTCTGAAGGTCTTAGGTTTGCGCGTGGCACAGGCATCATGAAGAAGAACAACAGCATAGCCCATATCATGTGCCGCCCGCACTGCCGCCTCAACGCACATGTGGGTCTGCATACCGCATATCACCAGTGTGTCTACGCCGAGAGCCTTAACATGCTCCGTTAACCCGGTGTTCAGGAAGCTGTTTACCTCCTCTTTTACGAATATCTGTTCGCCCCGAAGCGGTTTGACCAGGTTATATATCTCCATGCCGGCTGCTGACTTATGCTGAACATAAATCACAGGTGTGCCCGCAGCTCTTGCGTGGTCAATTGCAACCGCTGCCTTTTGTGCTGCACTGACAGGCTCAACAAGCTCGGAACGGCCTCCGGGGAAATAGAAGTCCTGAATGTCGATGATGATGAGTGCGTATTGCTTTTGTGCTTCAGCCAGGAGGACAAAAGAGAGCAAAATGAGGAATAGTAACAGTCTTTTCATATCTGATAAATAGGTTGAGGTTCAAAATTATGAGATTATTTTCTATTCAGCTCCATGAAGGAACTTCACCGACGCAAATTTGTTTTACTTTTCAGAACTGTAACTTTAGAAATCATGATGATGAGGTCAATTATCATTATAACCGCAGTTGTGCTTTTGCCGTTGTCATTCATCGGCTGCGGCAGTGTCAGGGGAGAGAGGGAAGCGCCTTATGTGGTAATGGTATCACTTGATGCTTTCAGGTGGGATTTTGATTCCATCGTTGGGACTCCGGAGCTGGATGACATGGCAAAAAAGGGAGTTATGGCCGAAAGGCTTATTCCCTCTTTTCCGACGAAGACTTTCCCCAATCATTACTCCATTGCCACGGGATTATACCCTGATCATCACGGACTGGTGAACAACAGTTTCTATGCTCCCGATCTTGACCTCGTATACAGGATAGGAGACCGCAAGATGGTTGAGAACGGTGCATTCTACGGGGGAGAGCCTGTGTGGAACACTGCCCGGAAGGCAGGATTAAAGACGGCATCATTTTACTGGGTGGGGTCGGAGGCTCCGATACAGGGTATGCAGCCTGACCGGTGGAAGAGTTATGATGATGAGGTGCCTTTCGGCGACCGTATCGACACTGTTATTAAATGGCTTTCGCTGCCTCAGAGGGAGAGGCCGCATCTTATCACCCTCTACTTTGAGGAGCCCGATGCAACAGGCCACCAATATGGCCCTTTCTCACCGGAGACGGGATCGGTGGTCAGGAGCCTTGACAGTCTTATCGGGGTATTGCGTGATGGTATCAGCAGGCTGCCGCATGCCGGCAGGGTCAATCTGATTGTTCTTTCTGACCATGGGCTGGGTGAGATTGACGCCTCACGGTATAATTACATCTTTGACACACTTCCTGAGAGAATGGTTAACAGGATCTACGGGGGCTCCCCGGTATGGGCAATTGAACCTGCAGAAGAGATGACAGACAGTGTGTTATACTTCATTAATCTCCAGCACAAAATCAAAGCCTACAGGAGGGATGATCTCCCTTCTCATCTGCATTACGGTACTCATCCCCGCATACCGGACGTGGTTCTCATTGCTGATCCGGGATGGATTGCCGGTATCAGGCCATCACCCTCCGGATACAACAGGGGAGATCACGGGTACGACTGGTTATGGGAAGATATGCATTCAATATTCTATGCGGAAGGGCCGGCTTTCAAAAAGGATTTTACGGTTGATACACTCTTCAATGTAGATATATACAATGTGATTACAAGAGTGCTTGGTATAACGCCGGCTCCGAATGATGGCAATAACCGGAGAATATCACCTCTCTTCAGGGAGCCCTGAATCTGCAAAATCGATATTTCTTCTGATCATCTTCAAACCTGTGCGCCTTATCGCTGAGGCCTTGAAGAGCTTTTTGAAATCTTCGGGGGTCATCTTCTGCCAGTCATACTTTGACAACCGGGTGATGTCATGCTCAGGGATGAGCTCCCTGTCTGTAAAGGGGAGTGCTTTCTTGTTGAACGGACAGACCTCCTGGCAACGGTCACAACCGTATATCATATTTCCAGTCCTGCCATGAAATTCTTCCGGCAGGTCTCCCTTGTGTTCAATGGTCAGGTATGAGATACAGCGACGGGCATCAATTGTGCGGTTATCACAGATGGCACCGGTGGGGCATGCTTCCGCGCACAGGTTGCAGGTGCCGCAGCGATCGCGTGAAGAGGCATTGTCATAGGCCAGCTCCGCTGTTGTGACGATCTCGCCAAGGAAGATGTAGGAGCCGATGTCTTTATTTATTACCAGGCTGTTGCGTCCCCGCCATCCCAGTCCGGCCCTGATAGCCCAGGCCTTTTCGCTCACAGGTTCCGAATCGCAGAAGGCCCTGAACCCGGCATCAGGCAGGTCAGCCCTGATGGCCTTAATAACGCGGTTAAGCTTTTCTTCCACCACAGCATGGTAATCCCTGACACGTGCATAGCGGCTTACAAAGTAATGATCCGGACTGTCGTGAGGGTCAGCACTGTAGTAACGGATACCGGCGACGATCACTGACTTTGCACCTTCAACCAGCAAGGTTATGTCACCCCGTTTCTCCGTGTTCCTTTCCATAAACCTCATGGTGCCATTCTTTCCGG
>JALOMM010000245.1 GCA_025455535.1 Bacteroidales bacterium
TATGAGGCAGTGATCACCAGTAATATGATGATGCTGTACTTTACAACCATGGCAATGCTCATTCCGCTGCCTGATGAGGCAGGCGGATTGACCGAATGACCTACCTCTATTCCGAAGAGATTCTTTACGAAGAACAGGAGGAAGAAGGATAGCAGTCCGGCTGCAACAGGAGTTGTAACCCATCCTGACGCTATGCTGCCCAATACTTTCATATTAAGGTTCCTGACCCCCTTGTAGAGGCCGACACCCAGGATGGCTCCCACAATCACCTGTGAGCTTGACACCGGCACCAGCGGGATAGGGGGGAGCCCTGTGGCTGCAACAATGCGTGACAGCGCCGAAGATGAAAAAATAAAGAGTACCAGTGCCTGTGCCAGCACTACCACCAGGGCTGCCTCGGGAGTAAGTTCAAGGAGGTTATTGCCCAGGGTCTGAATAACCTTTTTTGAGTATGTCACAATTCCTGCTGCTATTGCAATCCCGCCCAGGAAGAACAGTTGCTGTGCGCCCGTGAGGGTGAAGATGCCGAAGTCGGCCTCACCGAGAGGGATGCTGGGGACAAATACCCCCATGACATTGGCAATGTTGTTTGCCCCCAGGCTGAAGGCTCCGAATGCTCCGGTAATCAGAAGGCCGGTCCGGATATATGATTCGTAGAACAGCAGATGTACTTTGATTCTTCGTCTGATGACCTTGATCAGGTGGTACAGAAGGTATGCGAACAGCGCACCTATGATTGGCCCGGTAATCCAGGTGGATACGATCTGGGTCAGTGATTTCGAGTCTACGGCATTGTCTGTGAAGATGTTCCATCCTATTATGGCGCCTACTATTGCCTGGGTTGTTGAGACCGGCAGTCCGGCCTTTGTCATCATATAGACAGTGATACCTGCTGCCAGGGCGACCGTGAAAGCGCCTCCGATGGCATTTACTGACCCGAGACGACCGAGGGTGTCGGAGGCACCAGATCCCTGTAATACAGCACCAAGAACCACAAAAACGGATGCTATGACTGCAGCTTTCGTAAAGGATATCATACGTGTGCCGACGGCAGAGCCGAAGATATTGGCTGCATCGTTCGCCCCGAGAGTCCAGCCGAGGAAGAGCCCGCTTGAAATAAAGAGAATGATCATATGTCAGAGCATTTGCCTGATTGCCATTGATGCCAGCATATCGGCCGCATCCTGCGCCCTGTCTGAGATGCTCTCAATATGGTGTGTTATATAGCGCAGATGAGCTTTTTCTGCCAGGGTGAGTTCGCTCATGTCGTGAAAGACCTTCCTCTTCAGGCTGAATGATGACTTATCGGTCTCCTTCTCAAAGAAATAGACCTTCAGCAGCTTCTCCCTCACGAGATGCGGTTCCCGGAAGAAAGCCCTGGCTGCAGGAATCAGTTCCTCTGCAGCATTGCCTGACACCTCTGCCAGGGATGCAAAATCATGCACCAGCGAAGCAGGAATGCGGGGCATCTCAATGTAAAACTCATTCAGAGAGCTCTTGGCTGTATCAATTATCTCATCAAGCTGCCACAGCAACTTCACAATGTCACTTCGCTGCTGGGGCAGAATAGAGTGGATGATCATGTCATTCTCTATTCCCCTCTGAAGCTTGTCTGCCTTGCTCTCATGCTCGTCAATCTTTCTGAGGTGATTCTGGAAAGCTTCCTGGTCACCGTTTACATATGCTTTTACACCTTCCTTGAATATTAATACCCCGATCTCTATCGTGTCAAAGAATTCGTCAACTCTTGAAGCTAACTCATTGGTGGTGCGGGTAAAAAGCGACATCTCCCTTCTGTGGTGTTGGTTTAAACAAATATATTAAGAAAAAGTGTCTGTAACAGCGCTGTCAGAAGTCAATTATTCTCTCCACCCTGTGTTTTCTGAGATAACCTTTGATGATGATCTGGATGTCGCGGTTATCAGCTGCACCTTTAATGCAGTCATGAATGGCGGCCAGTCCGAAACCGACATCGTTAATATTGAAATAGCCGTATCCTGAGTACTTTCCGTTAACGATTTTTACGGCGCATCTCTCCTCCGGATCACGTCCGCTGTCAATGATAAAGAAATTCCGTCCCGTGAAGATAAACTCGTCAAGAGCCTGCATGGCTCTCTCGTTGTATGATGACGGTTTCTCCTCTCCGGAACAGGCGCCGCGGCACAGGCTTACCTGCCTGTGAAAACAGGGGCCGTCAGTATCATACATGCCGCATAGCTTCTGGCAAAGCTCATATTCATGTATGATCTGATCCAGCTTTGCCCTGACTTTTTCCCTGGAGGTAAAGAGAGACAATGGGACTGCATCATCCCTGACATTCCTGTACTCAAACCTGATATATCCCTGTTCATCAGTGTGGCTGTAAATACCCCACCTGAAACCTGTGCGACGCTGAGCCCTGTTGAAGAGAGGTTTTTTTGCCTTTATCTCTGCTGATTCGAGCAGAAGTGCAATGAGTTCGCTGCCGGTATGCTCCCAGCTGATGTCGGCAATCATTGAACGCATCTCCATGGCTCTGGATGAGCTGTTGTTTGACAGATGGGTGTTGACCCTCTGAAAGAGGTTGCGGCTTTTCCCCACATAGATTATTTCACCCGTGTCATTATAAAAGTAATAGATACCGGGTAACTCAGGTATTTCGGCAATCTTTGAAGTCTCAAGTGCCGGATGCAGCCTCGACGT
>JALOMM010000246.1 GCA_025455535.1 Bacteroidales bacterium
GCCTACACCAAAAATCTTCCCGGTTACTACTTCTACGGAGATGCGATGTACCGGGGAGAGAACCGGCAGCAGGGAGCCATGATCTCATTCTTTGCATCCGGTGAACCCGGAAAGGTTTCTGTTGAGATCAGGGATAACGAAGGAAAAACGGCCAGGACAATGGATATCGAAGCTGTGACAGGTTTTAACCGGTTCACATGGCGCCTTGACCGGAATCCGCTGCCACAGGCAACGCTGACAGAACAGTCAGATGACCAGAGGGGAAGGTTTTCCAGGGGCTTCGGAGGGATGGTAATACCCGGAACATATAATGTCACACTTAAAAAAGGTGATGACACAGCAACAACAGTTGTAGATGTGAAACCGGACCCCAGGATTGCGGACCAGGACTTTAAGGTCATTGCTGAAAACACCGCGAGGGCGGAGGCATTTGTGCCGGGAATAAATGACCTGAATGTGAAGCTGAAAAAGATCAGGGAATGCAGGGAGACGGTTGCGAAGGGTGATGAGTTGATAAAAAAACTACCCCGCTTCGCAGAGCTCGTTTCAACCACTCAAAAGACTGTTAAAGATGAACTTACAAAGCTGGAGGAGCTTCTTAACAAAAGGCCTGACGGGGTGCTTTCAAGGGTAAACGGTTACCGTACCCTGGTGATGGCTTCCGGAGCATTATCTCAATCGGAACAGAAGAGTGTGAAAATAGCGGAGGATGCCCTTGCCGAGGCAAATACGCTCATTGACGGGTTCCTCAGCGGACCATGGAAAGAATACCAGGCAGTCCTGAACAAAGTTGATATACCGTTAGATCAGATTATAGGAAAATAGAAAAAAGAGACGCCCGGGCCGGGTGTCTCTTTTATTATTTCTTGGCTTTGACAAGCTCTACCACCTGTATCTCAAACAGCAGCGGTGAATAACCAGGAATGACCGAGATATAACGGCCATAGTAGTCATAATACCCATATCCGACAGAGCCATAGGCGAGTTTTGAAGGTATGAGAAGCTGAGCCTTGGTACCCAGCTTCATCTTGGGAAGACCTATCGTCCAGCCTTCGATAAGACCGTAGGAATTAAGCCTGAATCTGAAAGGGGTTGTCTCCTCCGTATTATTGTTGAATTCGGTTCCGTCAAGAAACCATCCGGTGTAATAGACACCAAGAGAGTCACCTATTTCAATATTCTCACCTGTGCCCGGGATGAGTTCAATATAATACAAGCCGCTGGCATCGGGAGCGACAGTAATATTGTTTCGGGATATATAGTCTGCAATCAGGCTCTTTTCCTCCTCCTCATATTTCTTTTCGGAATTGCTGCATGAGATTGTTGAAATCAGAAGTGCCGTAAATGCTGCTGAAATTATCTTTTTCTTCATCTGGTCTTTATCATAAACCTGTTTCCCCTCAAATATCGTTCCAAAATCAGACTACCTCTTTGATTCTGATCCTGTATATGAGTATCGCCCTGCCGGGTATCCTGTGTCCGTCTCCCGTATGACCGTATGCCAGGTAGGGCGGAATAATGAAGATATAATCGCTTCCCTGGCTCATCATCTGGAGACCTTCTGTCACTCCGCTTTCTGTTCCCTCATAACCTACCCTGATAGTCTGGGTGCCGCTGTATAAGGTATCTCCGTCAAGCAGGTTACATTCAAAATCAAATGTGACGTTATCGCCTGTTCTGACCTTTGCCCCTCCCCCCTTCTCGAGAACAGTATACCATAGCCCTGTCGGCGTCTCAGAGTACGGGAGATCACTCTTGCTGATATAGCCAGTTATCAGTTGCCGGTCACTTGTAATAATAGATTTGTTCAGCTCAATCATCCGCTCCTCCGATGACGATGCCGAAGAGCTCCGGTTGCCCGGATTATTCTGACAACCAGTTACGCAGGCAAGGATCACTATCAGGAGAAAGTACCTCATCTGATTATTTCAACAGCTGCATCATCAAGTTTCTTCCTGAATGTCGGAAGGACGTTTTCAAAGTGCTGCACAACCTCCTTAATTGATCCCTTCATCTCACCACCTGCCGCATTACGGTGCCCTCCTCCGTTGAAGCATTTGCGTGACAGTTCATTGGCGTTGAAACTCCCCTTTGATCTGAGAGACATCTTCACGAAACCTGTGCGCTCAACGAACAGAACTGAAAGGACCACTCCGTTAATGGCAAGAAGCATATTGGCAAATCCCTCGGTGTCTCCCTTAACATGGTTAAACTCTTCCAGATCGGTCTTTGTCAGCCATATATATGCAGTATGCAGGTCAGGGTGCACCACCATCCGTGAGTGAAGAGCAAAGCCCTTGAGACGCATTCGGTCAGCAGAGAAATTACTGAAGATATGATTGAAAACGCGCTCCTTGTCAACACCGCGGTCAAGCAGGTGCCCGACAGTGCGCATTGTATCACCGCTATAGTAGCCGTGTTCGAAGTTTCCCGTATCGGTGACAATACCGACATAAACTGCCGTCAGAAAATCAATGTCATTGAATTCAGACCCTTCCATTCCGTTGACAAGGAAATAGACCAGCTCTGACGTTGAACTGCGGCTCACGTCCGAAATCACCAGGTCAGCAAGCTTATCAGGATCAGGATGATGATCGATCATCACCTTTCTGGCCTTAGATGCCAGGACAAGCTGTTCCGCCTTGCCCAT
>JALOMM010000052.1 GCA_025455535.1 Bacteroidales bacterium
ACAGAGCGGGCGGCCGATTTCTCACTCAAAGGTGCCAGGGTTGAGTTTGAACAGGGTCTCTCATTTGGTGACATAGCACTGAAAAACAGTGAGTCCGAGACACTCAGGGCAGAGATCAACAGGCTTAACCTGCTCGTCAGGGAAAGTGAAAGGAAGCTTGAGTCTGCGGTTGAAAAGCAGGAGATGGGAGGAGACCTGCTGGCCGAGCTTGCCGTACTCTACCCCGCTGTCACCTCCTGCTCATATTCAGAGACTTTAAGATACCTGAAGGGGAGCGATGCTCCTGACAGGCTTGCATTTATCTTTGTTACCACAAAGAGTAAACAGCTCTCCGCCAAAGAGAAGGATCAGATTGCAAAGTGGCTTCGTGCCAGACTCAAGTCAGACGCGGTAAAAGTGTACTTTGAGGAATAACACTCCCGTTACTTTTTAACATTCATCTTAACAGCAGGTGGTTGTTTCACCGGGGGCTGCACCTGTTCCTGCTGTGTGCCGGGCATCCCCGGTTTCGTCTTTGACCCGATCCTGTCAACCACATTCACCGGTGAGGTACATGAAGCGCACTCATCGACGAAGCTTGAGTAACCCAGGTCTTTGTTCTTATATACATATGTCACCATCTCGAAGGGATGCTTTCTGTTCTTTGCCGGGGTAATAGCATCGCCCGGTGATGAGTAACTGTATGCGGCGCTCCATGGTCCCGTGGAGGCAATTGCTGCTCCCGGATGTCCTTCCAGAGGGGTGAGTGCTACGCTCTTGCTGAACCACACCTTTGCCTTCTGTGCCTCCGGGAACTCCGGCACCAGCTGTGCTCCTGTCAGCGATGCATGTGGTGCGTCGGCCCCCTTTACCATCTTTACTGTTCCTGCCGGAGCCGTCTCTCCCCTGATGGAGCTTACCACTACGAAGCTGTTCTGCGCGGTGACAGTCTCGCTGCCCGGCCTTGCTGTCACGCTCAGCCCGTCATGCCCGATTGCCGAAACCATCAGTCCCTCTGTCTCAAGCCAGTCAGATTCTACGGTGAATCCCTCAACAACAATACGCGCCTTCACCTTCTGTCCCGGCTCGAATGTCAGGCCGCTGACGGTGAAGTTGCCGAGAGGCGAGTTTACCGCTCCCCTGTTGGCCGGTGGCTTTTCAGCCGATGCTGTTGCCGGAGCCCTGGTGCCCTGCACCGCGGGTGTCTTCAATACTGCCGTGGGTACCGTCTGCGTAACGAACTCTATGGGACCGCGGTAAACGGTCAGGTTATTCCTGAACTCATTCATCCTTTTGATGGTTTCCTGTTGCGGCATGGCGCCTTTGAACCGGTCAGCAGGACTGTTGCCGATGGCCACGGCTGCAGCCGCCGGCTGTCCGCCCTGAGGTGCACCGGCCAGCTTCGCCCATTTGCTTCTTGAACCGGCCACGCTGCCTTCCGCCTGTCCGGCGAAATAGTCAGCTGAATATAGCCTGATCTCCTTGAAGGGAATCGTTGCATCGAGAGCCGGACTGGGGCTGGAGACGTCTGGAAGCTTAACCATAACCTTGTCTCCCTTTTTCAGCGGAACACCCCTGGTGATGAAGATGCCGTCAGCATCGGTTGTTGCGCTGTATTCGCTGCCGGCGCTGCCCGGACGGCTCACCATAACCTTCAGACTACCAGTGTAGGGAACTGTGTCCATCACCCCCGGCCTGCTTCCCGGCTTCAGACTGTGTATCTCACCAGCCACATAATCGCCCCATGCGCAGGCCTCATGAATGACCATCTCGTAACCATGGTAATCAGGCTTCGAGTATTTCCAGAGTGAATAATAGCTGTCAACCAGTGTAAACTTCTTTGACACTATCTTGCCTCCTGCCTTTAGCCTGAGGCCAACATCAGCGCTCAGCGACATGCCGTCAGTTGCCACTGTTCCTTCCATCCCTCCGTTGACATAGACGTCAAGGGCATTGTATCCCTTCACCTTCAGGTTGGCAGTGCACTGAAACCCGATGAATGCCTTCATCTGCGAGGTGACCTGGTAGTTGATGTCACACCATGAATCAATGGTGGAGATATTGCGAATGCTTGTGGGCACATACCAGAAAGTGCCTCCGCTCGCTCCCATGGCCATCTCAATGCCCTGATGGATCTCAACCGCCAGGGTCACATGCCCTTCCATGTTGCAGAGGATAAACAGCCCTATCTCGCACTTGCCCAGGTCTGACATTTTTATCTCAGTCCCCCATATCGGTGTCTTCACCTCTTCCTTCAGCTTCATGCTGGTGTATATCTTCATGTCAACCTGTTCCGATGCCAGGAACACCAGGCGGTAGCCGCCGTTCTTGGAATACTTTCCTTCGACGCGGGGATTGGTGAGCAGTATCTGCCCCTTGAGAGTGACGGTAAGCGAGTCATTGTCGACCTTGTCAAGCAGGAAGGTCACGCTGTCAAACTGCAGGTTCACTGCGTATTTGTTGTTCATCTGCAGGGAACTTTCAACTATACCTTCTGCCATTGAGACGGTGTTTGCCAGTGTTACCGGCACCTCCTGTTCAGGAACCTCTATATCTTTGAAGACAGCCGAAAGTGACGGCCTGAGGGCTAACATCCGGGTGTCGTCCAACGGTTCTGTCTGGATGACAAGATCGCTGGCCGGATCGACATATACCGAGTCAGGGCTGGGCCGGAATGCTCCTCCTGAGAGGTCAAGAATGCCATCCTGCTTCAGCTTCATGCGGTTTTTCTGTGCAGGTGTAAGAGCCCTCACGTTACCGGCAAACTCATAACTGACGTTATTGAATGTGCCGGGCTTCTCGCCGCGGGCAATGGCACGTGCCGCCACAGGATGCGTCTTTACCTCGCCAGGACTGAGATCCTGCACAGTGACAACCCCGTCAAAACGAAGGTCTTCAACCATATTAACCTGTTGGCTCCTTGACGGTAACAATGCTGCCATAAGCAACAAGCCTGCCAGAACTATCCGCTTCTTCATATTTTTTTTATTAATTTAATTGCTCCTTGCCCCTTGCCCCTTGCTCCTTGCCCCTTGCCCCTTGCCTATTTATCACTGAGTTTTACCGTCTTCACAATACTTCCTGCCTTTCGTGACTCGAACTTTATCTCGACACTACCCTTGCCGCTGACCAGGAACTGGTAGTCAACCTTCCCGAATCCAGGCACCTGGCAGAACTGCACAGAGGGCTTATACTCCTTGTAATCAACAAGTCCGTTATAAAGATCACTGATCCTGCCCCCGCTGACAACCGATGCCGAAGCCCCGCTGACGCTCAGGATATCCTGCGGATAGAGCTTGTTCTTGATGGTCTGGAAGGTCACGGACGGCATGGCACCATCGTTGACAAGACGTACCCGTATCCTCCACAGATCACCTTCTATCTTCTTCACCTCGAAGACATCCATCTCCACATCCGGGGTGTTGCCCGCTGCAAATATCACGGCAGAGGCGTTCCTGTGGACAAGATCCTGAAGCATGAAGGGGTGCGGCAGCCTCGAGCTCATTTTAACCCATCCGCCAAGCTCAATATCACCGTAGACAGGATGCTTGTACGGCTTCCAGTCCTTATATAGCTCTCCCTGCGTCACATGATCGTTGAACTGCAGCCTCTGCCTGTCAGCCTCGGGCGAGGCGCCAAACATAGACCTCTCTGCCTCCTTACGCATCATCGTGCCGTCAAATGTCTCCGTCTCGACCTGGAAGAGCTCACCCACAAATGAGTAGCTGCCAAGCAGGTTGTTGGTAAAATCGGTGAAATCACCGTATGTTGTGTAGAGATCCTTCCAGCTTATAAGGTATTTGTAGCCGGGGACGATCTTCTCAATCTTTTGTCCCAGGTAGTTGTAGACTGAGATGTCACCCTGCGGCAGCTCGCCTGCCGACTTGAACGACGGTCCTCTCAGGTACATGCCGCCGGTGTTGTGGAAGGCAAAAACCATGATGATATTGGGGCGTGCCATCATCCACTCGGCAATGGCTCTTATACCTGTTCCCTGGAAGGGATACATGCCGGCGCCGTTCTGGGCGTAGGGCGGACTCCAGTTATAAGCCCAGTTGCGGTTGCCGTCGACATATCCTTCCGAGTCTTCATTTATACGGCCGTCGCCGTCGTTGTCAATCCCCTCCTGCCCCAGCGTGGTCCACTCGCCTTTTTCTCCGGGCTTCACAGGCACCATGAGCCTCGGATCCTCAGGATCACTCTTCATGGTTCCCAGTGTGTCCCTCATCCTCATGGCGGTGATATTGCCGTCACCGTCGAGGTCGTCCGGACCGTCTTCATCGAAGAGTCCGTCACGGTCATCATCAAGGGGTATTCTTAAGCCGCGGTTCGAACTGGGAGTATTGCCATCACTGAAGAAATGCACCCTGCCGTCAACATTCACCACAGGGATGATATAGAAGGCATTACGGTCAACCACCTCTGTTATCTCCTTCAGCTTGCCATAGTTTGTCAGCAGTCTGTTGGCCAGGTAGAGACATACCTCTCCGGCCTGTATCTCGTTGCCGTGTATGTTGCCGTCAGCATATATGCCGGGCTTTGTCAGCGGCGCACCTGTCTTCGGGTTGTTGATTGTAAGCGCCCAGATGATCCTCCCCTCCTCGCTCTTTCCAACCTGCTCAAGGGTGGTGAGCCCGGGATAAGCCGTATTGAGTGCCTTTAGCGCTTCTGTGACCTGATCATAACTGTAATAGAAGTCGAACCGCAACGGCACCTTTATCTCCTGTGCCTGTGAAAGTGTCATGGCCAATGCCGTGAACACGAATGCTGCTATTGATCTTTTTGCTTTCATGACTACCCTCCGATGTTAATCTGTTTTGAATCTGTCCCGGCCTGCTTTGATTCAAGCTTCAGGCTGACGGAACTCTTACCGGCAGACCTTACCAGCCAGACATACTTCGACGATTTCTTTCCGCCAAGGTCATTCACCGGGGTCCTCTTCTTGCCTGACAGGAGCTCCACACCTGCCCCCTCAAGGGTAAGAACCGCCGGAGCGGGTATTTTGTTCCTCTTTCCCATGGCAGTAGGGAAGGGAAGATATCCTTCATTTGTAATCCATGCCTCTATCTGGTAGACACCTCCGCCTTTCTCAGTGACCCTGGCCTCTGCAATCTTCAGGGAAGGCAGTTTCTTCACCAGCTCAAAAACATAAGGGAGCTGTAGGTCAAGGAGTGAGTCAGCCATCGCTGCCGGGGGCGTGTTGTCAGTGAACGGGACAAAGCCTCCTATCTCCACCTCTCCCAGGGTGGGATGACTGTATGTCTTCCAGGGAACAAATCCCTTGCCCTCGAGCCACTTGTCAGAGAATGCAAGCTGCGCCAGTTCCTTCGGGTCTCCCTTTTTCTCATCTGCCGCCGGAGCGGGCATCTGTTTCATCATCGCCGCCATCTGTGCAGGCTTTACCTGTCCGCTCTTTACCATACCCATGACCATGGTGGCACTGTATTGTGCCGGGGCGCCGCGCTCCTTAAGGAAGGCCTTTATCTTATCCTCACCGAGGGCGAGGAACTCATCTGATGTCATCTTCTCGAGAGACTCGATGGTGATGCCGCTGGCATCCTTCTTCTCCTCCTTTGGTTTGGGCAGTGCCCAGAGGTCCATGCTGAAGACAGGCAGCCCGAGATGATAGTAAGCCCACAGCTCGAACGATCCGTCCTCGGGCTGGGCAGGATCAAAACGCTCGTCGGTTACACCTTTCTTCTTCAGGTATTCCTTGTACTCTGACGAGATCTCGTTGTAATATGCCAGATCCTCCTGCATGGGGTTGACAACGGCACCCAGACCCAGGAAGCTCGCAATCATACCCTCATCTACTGTCATTCCCGGGGGAAGCATAGGCTGCACTGCCTCCATGATCTCTGCCATGGTATAGGTGCGTGAGGCGTCAAAACCCATTGCACCGGCCATATCCTCGGGTATCTTAATGTTATCCATGTCTGCAGCACCCTTTCTCCCTCCCTGCGGCGGTGCAATAAGGAAGTTCGTGTTGCTGAATGTGATGACCATCGCTATCTCAGGATGGGCGAAGGCAAACTTCAGCAGTGCGTTCGCCTCGGGCGATGAGCCCGGATAGAGACCGCTGCGCCTGTCAAAGCTTCTGAAGAGATGGGGGAAGTTGATGTTGACGTTGGTGCCTCCCGGAGAGTCTTCATTGTACTGTCCGTCACCGTCATCGTCAACCCCTCCCGTATATAGCTTGTATATACCCTTCTCACCCTTCACCGCCTCTGCCCTGCGCATAAGCCTCTGGTCTCCGGCAACAGGTATCCAGGTGCCGTCATGGGCCTTCACCCTCATCTGGGTGATGATGCCGTTGCCGTCAAGGTCGTTGTAGCCATCCTCATCGGAACGATCGTCGTTGTCATCGTTGTAGCCCTTTGCGTTGCCGCTGTCCATGTACAGGGGCTTGAGAAAGTAGCGGCCACAGGCATCCGGGTTACCCATGGGTATTATGTACCAGGTTACCGCTGATGATAGTTTTGCGTCTGCTGCGATGCGTGAGGCCAGCGACAGTGCCGCCTCGGTGGAGAGGGGTGCGGTGCCTGACATGTTTGCGGCTACCATTACCGCAGGGACCGTTGAACCTGCCTTGCCTATCTCCATCATTAACATATCGGTGCCGCCGGGAGTGACGGCCAGCTTATGCACCCTGACCAGCCCTGCCGAGCCCTGGCTGATTTGTTCGATCTTCTTGTTGACCGTGGCAGGATCACTGTACTTCTCTATGCCGGAAGCCGGCAGCGAAAAAAATGATCCGGCACCAATGAAGAGTACTAAACTCCTCATTGCCAGCGTTTTTCTGATTTTCATAATATGGATTATCTTGGTTGAAAAGTGAATGCTTCTTCTGCAAACAATTCAATAAAGTTATTAAAAACATTGTAAAATGTGCTATCTGATGCGTTTTGCCTCCATCGACCGTCCGCCCTGATAAAGTATGATCTTATTGTACTTGCCTGATTCATCCTGAATAAACTCAACCTGCGCATCAACAACCTTGAGAAAGAACTTTGTGTTGCTCTCGGGAAAGATTTCGAACCGCTCCTGCCCTGTGGCCTGGGTGAAGAGTTTCTTTCCCTCACAGGTAAACGTGATGGTGAATCCCGGTTGCAGCTCATATTCCCCTGCATATTTCATGAGAAGAGATTCATCAACCTCGACAACCTTTTTTGCCTCAACCGGTTTGTCGGTCCTTACCCATTCAGTTATCTTACCCCTGTCGTCAATTATCACCCGGCTTATTTTCCCTGCCGCATCCCTGCTGAATGAAAGCGATATGAACGAATCGTCAAGCAGGAATCTGTCCTTCTCAACGGGAATGATCTCCCTTACGGGTGAGCCCGGCCTCAGGACCGTCAGATGGGTGCTGTCCGTTGATACTGTAATTTCCTTGCCATCTTCATTTTTGTATACCCCGACATACAGGCCAAGGGTAGCCTCATCAATATTTATCGGAGTGTCCTTCAGTGGTTTTCCTAATGCCAGGGCTGCCATCTTCTGGGAGGTAAAGTCTGGTCCGATTGACATGTTGTTTGAAAACAGGGCAACAAAGAGATCTTCTTCCGGAAAGTAGATTGCGTTGGTGAGGAAGCCGTTTATCCCTCCGCCATGTTCGATGGTTTTACTTCCCTGGAGCTGCGAGAGGAACCAGCCATATCCGTAACCTGTCCCTTTGCCATTGGCAAGCTTGTACTCTGTGAAGGCTTTGTCAAGCGACTCCTTGCTCACAACTTTATACGAATGTAGAGCCTGGTTCCACCTGTAGAGATCCTCAACCGTAGACTGTATCGACCCTGCTGAATAGGGAAGCAGCATGCTGAGAAAATCGGCATTCTGCACTCCATCCTTTCCGTGCTGGTATCCTGAAGCACGGTTCTTTATGATCCTGGAGTCACTGCCGTAACATGATCCGGTCATTCCCAGAGGCTTGAAGAAATTCTCATCGATATACTCCTGGTATGTCTTCCCGGAGACCTTCTCAATTATGTATCCCAGAAGGAAATAGCCCGAGTTGTTATAGTTCCATTTCGTACCGGGGGCAAACTCCATAGGCAGATTCCTGAAAGTGTTGATAGCCTCCTCCGGTTTCAAATCCTGCCGTACATACTTCTGAAATTCAGGAACATTGGTATAGCTCTTAATACCTGATGTATGGGTAAGCAAATGTTCTATCGTAATGTTGTATCCGTGTGTCGGATAGTCAGGTATGTATTTGG
>JALOMM010000053.1 GCA_025455535.1 Bacteroidales bacterium
AACCGTTTCGTATTCCAGTACGGCACGCTTGACCAGGGATGGTGGCCCGACGGCTTGTACACGGCCCCAACCGATGAGGCTCTGCTGTTCGATATTGCAAAGACGAAGGAGATGGGATTCAACATGATCCGCAAGCATGTGAAGGTGGAACCGGCGAGGTGGTATTACCACTGTGACCGTACCGGAATGCTGGTGTGGCAGGATATGCCCAGCGGTGACCTGGGAGGTCATCGGTGGAATGACAAGCCGGGGATGGAGGGGGGCTCAGACAAGAGCAGGACTGAAGCCTCGGAGAAGATCTACAAAACAGAATGGAATGCAATCATCGACTGCCTCTATAATTTCCCCAGCATTGTAGTGTGGGTACCGTTCAATGAGGCGTGGGGTCAGTTCAAGACTGCGGAGATAACACAATGGACGAAGGAGAAGGATCCGTCCAGACTGGTCAACAGTGCCAGCGGGGGCAACTTTCATGATGTGGGAGACATTCTTGACGTGCATAACTATCCCGGCCCGGTGATGCCAAAGCCTGAGATTTTCGGAAAGAAACAGGTGCTTGTCCTGGGCGAATTCGGAGGTCTCGGTCTTCCGCTCGAGGATCATACCTGGCTCGAAAAGAATAACTGGGGCTACAGGAGCTTCAGGAGTTCCGATACTCTCTTCATGACCTATTCAGGCTATCTTGACCAGATAACCCGATTCGTTGACAGAGGCCTCTCAGCAGCAATCTATACCCAGACAACAGATGTGGAGATTGAAACAAACGGACTCATGACCTATGACAGGAAGGTTGTGAAACTACCGGTTGAAGGGTTAAGGGAGACAAGCCGCAGGCTATATGAGGCTGGAACAAAAGTCAGGTTCAGGAAGTAAACCTTCTAATAGCAACCTGCGTTCATGTCAGTGTGATACCTTCCCGTGTTGAAGCGTCTGAAAGGTCACAATGGCAGGGCCCTTACCTCTGGCAAATGCATGACCGCATGACCATTGAAATGATATCCGTTGAATCAGAGTGAATTATTTTAGGCAGTTTGGCAATAAATTGTGAATTTCGCAGTCTTTATCAATGGCAATGTGTAGTATATTGCGCTTAGGAGTCTGCCGCAGGCTGTCTTTTAAAATGAGAAAACCAATATCTGACGAAATAAGGGAAATAGTCAAGCGCATTTCGACCGACAGGAGGAGGACCAACCTGCTTAAAAATTATGAGCAGAGGACAATCGCCTTCTTTCTTCAGCGCATCCCGTCATGGACAACTTCCGATATGCTTACTTTTCTCGGTTTTATCGGAACCATGATAACATTCACCGGTTTCGTGCTGGCGACATTTTTTCACAGGGGTTTTCTCCTCCTGGGTGTGGCAGGCTTTGCCATAAACTGGTTCGGCGACTCTCTTGACGGGAGGCTGGCCTATTACCGTAACAAACCGAGGAAGTGGTACGGTTTTTCACTCGACCTTTCAATAGACTGGATAAGCACCATCATACTCGGATGGGGTTATGTCTTCTATGCTCCGGACCAGTGGGAAATGGTGGGATCGGGCTTTGTCGTCCTTTACGGATGGGCTATGATAGTTGCCCTCGTGAGATACAGGGTTACCGGAAACTACACCATTGACTCGGGCATCCTTGGCCCGACAGAACTGCGAATAATTATCTCGGCAATACTGATAGCCGAGGTTTTTATAAAGGATGCGATACTGTATGCAGGTGCGGTGGCCTGCCTCCTGCTGTTTGTCATCGACATCAAGGACACCGTAAAGCTTATCCGCATGGCAGATGAAAAGGATATTGCTGAAAGGGAAAACAATCTGAAGGACTCCGATGTCAGATAGACTGTTCATGTTCGGCAAGGCACAGGTCTCGGCTTTCATCGGGGGGATGGTTGACTATTCCGTAATGATACTTCTCACGGAGTTCTTCGGATTGCATTACACCACATCCATCATATTCGGCGGCATCATCGGAGCATTTGTGAATTTTTCCCTGAACAGGTACTGGACATTTCACTCCAGCGAGCTGACATATAAGGTCAACGGAAAGATACAAATGCTGAGGTTTGCCGTTGTGGTTATAAACAGTATTCTGCTCAAGGCTTCCGGCACTTATTACATTACTTCATTCTTTCACATTGACTACAAGATCAGCCGGATCATTACCGATATGATTGTCTCGGTTGTGTTCAACTATATGCTCCAGAGACACTGGGTATTCAAAAGGGTACCTGTCTCCTGACCGCTGTTCCGCATACTTCCGGCATTGTAAAATGATTGCGTCCTGATGTAAAGTTAAACATCAGGACGCAGTTCAGGTTATAGTACTGAGTGATTACTTCCTAATGCTCCATCCGAATTTTAGTCCGAATATGAACCATGCCAGGGCGACGGTACCGGCGGCAAATATAGTATCACCGATGGTTCGCAGCCATCTGAATGTCTCAATATGAGGCTGCTGCATGAACTCTGCCGAGCGGGCATACCACAGACCCTCCTGTACGCTGGCAACGGTCTGTGCCAGTCCTACCGGAAGAACACTCAGGAGCACCATCAGGGCCAGTCCTATGTTTATAGCCCAGAAGGCAAACTTTATCACAGGCTCCTTCCAGACACTCTTCTGATCCATGTCGCGAAGGACGAAAAGCATCAGGCCGATACCCAGTATTCCGTATACACCGAAAAGTGCCGTATGTCCGTGAACAGGTGTGGTATTCAGACCCTGCATATAGTAAAGGGCAATGGGAGGATTTATCAGGAAGCCGAATATCCCTGCTCCGACAAGATTCCAGAATGCCACAGCTATAAAGCTGTAGATAGGCCATTTATATGCTTTTATCCATTCGGCGCCCCGGCTCATCTTGAGGTTATCATACGCCTCGAAGCCCATCATCACCAGCGGAACGACCTCCAGTGCACTGAATGTAGCTCCGAGTGCCAGCACTGCGGTGGGTGTACCGGTGAAATAGAGATGGTGAAATGTCCCCAGTATACCGCCCGAAAGGAACACGATTGTTGAAAAGAGGACAGCCACGGTCGCCGTGGCAGCCTTAAGCAACTGCAGTCTGACGAAGAGGAAGGCCATTACGACCGCTGCAAATACCTCAAAGAATCCCTCAACCCAGAGATGGACCACCCACCAGCGCCAGTATTCTGCCATTGCGAGGTTGGTCTGTCTTCCCCACATCAGTCCGGCCCCGTAAAAAGCTGCGATGGCAATTGATGATACCAGAAACAAAATGAGCAGGTTACGGCTGTCAGACTTCTTTTTTATTGCCGGCCATATTGCCCTGCCCATCAGCAGAAGCCAGATGAAGAGTCCAATGAAGAGGAAGAGCTGCCAGAATCGCCCAAGGTCAACATATTCATATCCCTGGTGACCGAACCAGAAATTTTGTACAAGCCCGAGTTTCTGCATCACCCCCATCCACTGTCCGGCAAGCGAGCCAATGACAATTATCAGCAGTGCGATGAAAAGGAAATTCACCCCCAGGCGCTGGTATTTAGGCTCATGGCCGGAGATGGCTGGAGCATAATACAAACCTGTTGCCAGCCATGAGGTGGCGATCCAGAAGATGGCAATCTGAATGTGCCAGGTACGTGAGATGGAGTAGGGGAGAATCTTGGCCAGCGGAAGGCCGTATAATGCCTGTCCCTCTACAGAATAATGTGCGGTGATGATCCCCATCGCCACCTGAACAAGAAGGAGGAGAGAGACTATCCAGAAATACTTCACAGTGGCTGTCTGTGAGGGTGTCTGTGCTTTGTGCGTCAGGGGGAATGAGGCAGGCACCAGTTCAGGCGCACTGTCACGCTGCCTGGCGTAAAACCATCCCATCAGCCCTATCCCGGCGATCAGTATTATGACACTGAAGCCCGTCCACAAAAGAAGCGAACCTGTAGGCCTGTTGCCGACGAGCTCTTCAGCCGGCCAGTTATTGGTATAGGTGATATCCTGACCTGGACGCTGTGTGACACATGACCATGAGGTCCAGAAGAAAAAGGCGTTAAGCAGCCTCACCCTCTCAGGGTCCTTCAGTGAGTTTTCCGCTATGGCGTATGCATCACGCAGCCCGGCGAACTGAGGATCATCTGTAAACAGGCTGCTGTAGTATTCGCTGTTTGATGCAATAGCCTCAGCACGAAGGGGGGAGACCGTAAGTGTTCCGGTTGCCGGGTCGAAGCTGTTTTTTCTCAGTTCATCCTGGAGAAGCACCTTCAGTGATGCCTGTGCGTCAGTCTTAAGGTCGTCCCATGGCAGATTGTAGTTCTGAAGAGCCATCTGGTTCAGCATATAGACAGCCTCCCTGTGCAGCCAGTCTGCACTCCAGTCCGGGGCCTGATAGGCGCCATGACCCCAGACGGTACCAACCTCCTGGCCACCCATCGACTGCCAGACATTCTGTCCGTCCTTTATATCCTGTCCGGTAAACAGGGTGACACCTTCGGTAGTAATAACCTTGTCGGGCACCGGCGGTGCCTGACGGTAGATCTCCCTTCCGTAATAGAGGAGCACCGCAAATGAGATAGTCATGACGGCCAGGAAGCCAATCCATAGATTTCTTGTTGTCATTGGCATTTAATTTTTAGGATTTATTTATTTATTGATATCTGTTATCAAGTCTCTCTATTTCGGAAAGATATTCTGTCACTCCGCCGCCATGAGGGGTGACGGGTTCAACTCTGGCATACTCGTCCAGAAGACGTGCGTGATCTTCAGGAGCCAGAACGTTGTCGGCCATGCGGAAAAGGATGTTGTTCTCCTTGGAAATATGGTTACGCAGCAGGGTTACATAGCCTGACATGTTAGCGTATACGTATTTCAGGGCTGAATTATTTCCCTCCCTGCAGAGCTTAATGTTCTCTGCCATTCCTCTTACATATTCCCTCCCCTGGATGTGTTCGGCAAGCATTACCGCCACAGGTCCCTGGTGAGGACTGAACCCCTTCTCCTCGAGCCGAGGGAATAGAATGTTTTCTTCCTTTGCATGATGGAACCCGTCAGCATAATTTTTTATGAGGCTGACAATAGACTCCAGGTCGGAGATATCCGGAGCATCGGTCTTTGTCACCCGTTCCATTATGTCAATCAGGCGCAGTATATGTACGTGGTCATTTTCCAGATCCTTAGTTGCTGATTTCATACTCCTTAATTCTTAACTCCTTAATTATTAACTCATTATTCTTAACTCTTAATTCTTAATTCTTAATTTACTTGCCTGCCAGCCGCAATGCAGCAGGGTAGAGGATATTGTTCTCCAGGTGCACGTGGATGTGCAGGTCATCTTCAAACTCGCCCAGGAGCTTCATTGTTACCATGTAAGTGTTACAGGCATCATGAGGCACCTGGTAACCACTGGTCATCCCGTTGATTCTGTCCATTGCCCCGCCGGCGAATTCATGCTCACCTGACATGCGTTCTATCTCTGATCTTATCAATGCCCGGTCTGCTTCGGTACTCTTATCCATTACTCTCTTCACGGCCGGGAAGAGCACCTCCTCCTCATTCTTTAAATGCTGAAGCAGCTCACTGTTTATCTGTGAGAAAAGCTCAGCCACTTTAATAAGTTCTGCGTGCCTGTCTCCATGGACCTTTGCAATCTTATCAGTATAGAATAACAGTTCCGGAAGACTTTTAAGCACATATTTGTGGTGAGTGTTGACAATGTAATCTGCAAGAAAGGAGGGAGTCCATTCGCTGAAGTTGTGGCCCCTGCTCTCAGATGAGTTTTCCAGATCCATGAGCTTGCTCATTACCGGTTCCGGATTAATTTTCTTTTCGCTGCAGGCATCTGCAAGGCTCTTCTTCCCTCCGCAGCAGAAATCAAGCCCTGCTTCCTTGAAAAGGGATGCCGCCCTGAAATCATCGGTTACAATCTCGCCAAGCGATGTGTTGATCAGATTCTCTTTTTTCATTTCATTCCTGTAATTAGAATTCGATACAAATATATTATTTATTTCATAAGAAGACAAAAAGGTCTTTTTAATTCTTAAACATTTATTTTGTACTTTTGTTCTGAAAAGGTCAGGAAAATGTTCAACAAGGAGACAGAGTACGCAATGAGGAGCCTGGTATATATACAGGTTGAGAACTACAAAGGAAGGAGGCCGGGTATTTCTGAGATTGCAGCCGAGATTGATGCTCCACGGTTCTTCACTGCCAAGATACTGCAAAGGATGGTCAGGCAGGGGTTTGTTCAGTCACGAAAAGGGAGGGGCGGAGGCTTCTACTTTGACAGCAAGCATGCTCCGCTGAAAATAGGAGATGTGATAAAGGCTGTTGAAGGCGACAATATAATGACCGGATGTGCCTTTGGTCTGAAGTATTGCGATGAGACAAATCCATGTCCGCTACATTTTCGATATGCCCCTATAAGGGAGAAGATTAACACCCTTGTTGCGGAGGAGACCATACAGTCACTGGCAAGGAGACCGGCAGGTACGGACTGATTTTTTCAATTATGTAATATTGTCTGAACTTTATATTGCCAAATCGGTTTAACTTTAAACAAAAATATCATGTCAGAAAAAACCGTAAACAGTCGTCGCGAGTTCCTGCAGAAGATGATAGCATTGTCAGCTGTTGCAGGTTTTGCACCTTATCTCGATGCCTTCGGGAGGCCTCTTTTTGCCCCTGTAAATGGCAAGCTTCCGCTTCGTCCCCTGGGCAAGACAGGGCACATGGCAGGCATTTACAGTTTTGGTGCTCAGGCCACCACGGAGATACCCGGCAAGGAGGAGCTATCGCTGGAGATCATCAACAGGGCGATAGACCTTGGGATCAATTACATAGATACGGCTGCCGCTTATGGCAGGGCTACCCCTGCGGTTCCGAGGGCTGAAGCCATGGGTACCAGTGAACGGAATGTGGGGCAGGTCATGAAATACAGGCGGAATGAGGTCTTCCTCTCTTCGAAGACCCATGACCGGACCTATGACGGCTCGATGCGCCTGCTGGAGAAATCACTCAGGCAGCTTCAGACCGATCATCTTGACATGTGGCAGATACACAATGTGAAATCTTCCGAGATAGAGACCCTTGACAAGATCACGGGTGAGGGCGGAGTGCTGAAGGCCATGATCAAAGCCAGGGATGAAAAGATGATCCGCTTCATCGGTTTTACAGGTCATGAGGGTCCGGATGTGCTGAACGCATTGAATGAGAGGTTCCCGTTTGATAATGTGCTCGTTGCAATCAATGCAGCTGACAAGCACCATGATCCGTTCATCGAAAAATTCCTTCCCAATGCAGTGAACAAGGGGATGGGGATAGTAGCGATGAAAATACCTGCGCGTGACCGCATCTTCTCAAACGGAGGCATCATTACAATGAAGGAGGCGATGGAATACGTACTGACACTCCCGGTAAGTACCGTAATTATAGGTATAGACACGATTGCCGAACTGGAGGAGAACATTGAGATAGCCAGGAACTTCAAGCCGCTCACTGCTGACGAGATGCTGGCAATTGAAGGGAAAACCAAGCCTTACTACAAGGATCTGCTCTTCTTCAAGAATCTCTCTGAGTGGCCGCCGGAGTGGTAGCATTAATCCTGTCCGCGGGTCGCCGGATTTTGGGGTAAACGTCAGGTTTGTCTTTGGCGGCAAATAAGCCTGGTAATAGTAAATACAGTGGAGGGTGTCTCAAAAGGGCACCTTCTGTTTTTTATTCTAACAGGCTTTTGCTCTTACTTGCTTTGCTCCCAGACCTGCAACTGTTTCTGCAGTGTGTGAACAGGCTTTTGCGAGACTGTTGACAGTCCTTTCTCCGGCCGATCCAGGGCTAGAATCAGGAACATCACCACGGCAAAGATTATTGACAGCAAAATGTTAATCCTGAAACTTCCTTTTCCTGAGATCCCGAACTGATATCCGAGGGAAAGCATTGAAAAGATTGTGATTGTGATTAATACCCACATTATGATTCTTGGGATGCGATACTCATAGACCATTGTAAGTCGCTGGTTGAAGTTTGCAATCAGGTCATTCAGCGACTGGGTATACAGAGCATATACTTCAGAACTCCGGTCCTGCATCGCAAGTTCTTCTGCATAATTCCATAGCTGGTCAAGTATCTGATGAGATCTTACGATGCTTGCCCTAAGTTTTGAAGTATCTTCCAT
>JALOMM010000054.1 GCA_025455535.1 Bacteroidales bacterium
CAACGCTTTGGCGTAGCCATTAAGGAGAGGTTAAAGCAGCTGAAGGCGGGTGTTGACACCCTCACCCTGACAGCTACCCCAATCCCCCGCACTCTGCAGTTCTCGCTTATGGGAGCACGTGACCTGTCAGTCATCACCACCCCCCCGCCAAACAGGATGCCCATAATAACCGAGATTCACGGCTTCAATGAGGATATAATACGGGAGGGCATTGTGTATGAGGTGAGCCGGAACGGCCAGGTGTTTTTCATCAACAACAGGATCGAGAACATCAGGGAGGTACAGGATATGGTAAACCGTATCTGTCCCGGCGTTAAAACTGCAGTCGTTCATGGCCGGATGGAGGGTGCGGAAGTGGAAAACGTCATGTTTGATTTTATCAGGGGCGATTATGATGTACTTCTTGCCACAACAATAATAGAATCAGGACTGGATATCCCCAATGCCAACACGATCTTCATCAATGATGCTCATACATTCGGCCTTTCCGAGTTACACCAGCTCAGGGGACGGGTGGGCAGATCAAACAAGAAGGCATTCTGTTATCTCCTTGCGCCGGCATTCTCAACCCTGACACATGAAGCCAGAAGAAGGCTAAAGGCCATCGAGGAGAACTACGAACTGGGCAGCGGGTTCAATATTGCACTGCAGGATCTTGATATCCGCGGTGCAGGAAACCTCCTGGGTGGTGAGCAGAGCGGATTCATTGCAGATGTGGGGTATGAAACATATCAGAAGATCCTTGACGAGGCCGTCAGCGAGCTGAAAGAAGAGGAGTTCGGAGATATATTCAGGAAAGATAAAATGAAACCGGAGCCTGATGCCTCTGTGGAAGTGAAACAATATGCCGGTGATGTAACTGTTGATACAGACCTCGAGATAATGTTTCCCGATGAATATGTATCAAGTATTCCGGAAAGAGTCCGGCTTTACAAGGAGCTCAACGAGATAAGGGATGATACAGCTCTGTCTGCCTTCGCGACACGGCTCAGGGACAGGTTCGGGCCTATGCCCGCACCGGCGATGGCCTTGCTTGATCTTGTAAGACTCAAATGGGTTGCATCGGCTACAGGAATCGAGAAGATTATTCTGAAAAATGACACACTTGTTGCTAACTTTGTAAACGACCCTTCATCACAATTCTATCGCAGCACACTGTTTGTTTCTGTGATGAATTACGTGAACAGGAAACAGAGCCACATGAGTGTGAAACAGAATAATACCAGGCTAAGCCTTACGGTGCGTGAGATAACATCAGTTGCTCAGGCAATTGCGCTGTTTGATAAGATCCGTTCGTTCCATACGCAGAACCAGTCGTCAGCAACAAGATCATGAACCTCGTCATTGACATCGGAAATACTGCCGCAAAAGCCGCTTTGTACGACGGGACGGCTATGCTTCAGAAGGAGAGGTTCACAGGAGATGGCACAGCTCATATCAACAGTTTTCTGGGTGACAGGTCAGTCAAAGGGGCGATTGTATCAAGCGTAAGCACAGACCCGGCTCCCCTGCTGAGGTTCCTTAGTGGCAGAGTCACGGTGGTACATTACCTGACATGGCAGTCCCGGTATCCTTTTCGCATCAGCTACAAGACGCCTGACACCCTTGGTGTTGACCGTCTTGCGGCAGCTGCCGGTGCGATGCTTCATCATCCGGGCGCCAATCTCCTGGTGATAGATGCCGGCAGTGCACTGACAATTGATGTCATGGCCAATGAGACATATCTCGGAGGGAGCATCTCTCCTGGCCTTTCAATGAGATTCCGGGCCCTCCATGAGTACACCGGCCGGCTGCCACTGGCTGAGCCCGGCAGGAAGTTCACATTCCCCGGAAAATCAACAAGAGATGCCATAACCGGAGGGGTGATCATGGGTCTCGCATTTGAAATAAATGAGTATATTCGCACGTTTGAAGAAAGACACAAAAACCTCACAGTCGTAATCACGGGAGGTGACGGTGAACTAATATCATCTTTCGCAGACAGGGAAATGGCATTTTACCCTGATCTGGTGACAGATGGTTTAAATTATTTATTGGATTATAATGTATAGAACCAGAAAGTTATTCCTGCTGTGCCTTGTATCGTTCCAGACCGCAATAATGTCAGGACAGGTGGATGTCATATCACCGTTTGCACGTTATGGCATAGGCAATCTTGAGCTTCAGGGAACGATAAGGACTTTAGGAATGGGCGGCGTCAGCAGTGGTATCAGGAGCAATACCACATTGAATTTTCTTACACCGGCATCATACAGTGCCATAGATACAGCTTCATTTATTTTTGACTTTGCTCTCGACATCGCAGGAGTAAAGCTTGAGGACAATGAAAACACCTATTACTCCTCAAACATGAACTTCAGGCACATTCTCCTTGGCTTCCCGATAATGAAAGGCTGGGGATTCTCTACCGGTCTGTTGCCGTTTACTAATGCCTACTACACCATGGTTCAGAGGTCAACCGTCGACGGTGGGTCGGGCGATGATGAAGATATTTTTGAACAGCACAAAGGGATTGGCGGTTATCAGAAGTTCTACATGGGAACCGCTTTCAGTCCGGTGAAATACTTTTCAGCAGGTATAAACATGTTTATCGTTTTCGGAGAGATAAACAGATACAACGACTTCATTTTCCTGGCTGATAATAACTATTTCAATACCAGAAAGATGGAGAACCAGTTGCTGAATGGGATCAGCTACGAGTTATCGGGTCAGTTCATGCTTCCCCTGCAGGGCAACAGGTCTGTCAATTTTGGGATAACCTATGCCCCCGAGTATAATCTCAAGACCAAATATGATGATATAGTATTGAGATACTCAAATCTTCAGAGCTCCAGCCTGGCATTTGATACACTCTATTATGAGCAGACTGATACGACCAGCATCCTGCCAGGGACCTTGCGCGGAGGGATATCATTCAATAAGTTCGAGAAATTCACTTTCGCTGCTGACATAGAGTACTCAGCATGGTCACAGGCATCGCTGCCAGGATCGTACGGCACATATACGAATGCCCTTGCCATACATGCCGGCGCAGAATATATCCCTGACAAGTACTCAAATTACAGTTTTTTCAATCGTATTGAGTACCGCATTGGAGGCCGATATGGTGAGAGTTACTCGTTATATGAGGGGGTACAGGTCAAAGAGTACGGCATAACTTTTGGAGCAGGTATACCAATGAGAAGGTCGAGATCACGGGCCTCCTTCTTCGTGGATCTTTCAACCAAGGGCAGTGTTGAAGAGACCTACTTCAGGGAGACCAGGATAGCGGTCGGAGCCAGTTTGAGTCTGTATGACTTCTGGTTCCTCAAAGCAAAATATGAGTAAACTATCTGACAAAGAGATGAAAATAACAGCCGGCACGATCTTAACAGGAGCACTCCTTGCAGCGCTTTCTCTTACAGCTTCTGCTCAGAAAGGGGTTGAAACAGGTACCCCTTTTGGCCGGGGTGATGACAGCCTGAGATGTCTCCGCAACACATCGCTCTATTCCACCTATTACGACAACAAGGACTATAACATGGCGGTCCAGTTCTGGAGGCCGGTATTTAACGAATGCCCCGGCTCATCGAAAAACACCTATATCAAGGGTGAGGCCATGTACAAGGATTTTTATCGCAAATCAGGCAATAAGGCTTATATAGATACCCTGATGATGGTACTTGATCAGCGCACCAGGTATTTCAATGAGGCTGCGGCAAACAACCTGAGAAAATCAATCGCCCTTTATGAACTGGGAGGGAATGATCCGGTCTTAGCCAAAAAGTCATTCGATCTGATCAAAGAGGTGGTAAGGACCTCTCCGCAGAGCCTTGATCATACCTATTCAACACTGTATATGGCTGTTGCGGCCAAGTGTTTCTCGCTGAATGTTATTGAGTCGCCTGAAGTAATCAGTGCCTATACGGAAGCCATGTCGGCCATCAACCCTCAGATTCTGAACAAGCCTGACGATGCCCGGTATCTTAATGCCAGGAAAAACATCGATGCCGTATTCAAGTCAAGCGGGGCGGCAGATTGCCAAAGCCTTGAAAATATCTTCACGTCGGGCGTTGACGCAAACCCTGCAGACACTGCGATGCTGAGAAAAGTAAGCACCCTTCTTTCTGAGGCAGGATGCAAAGATTCTGAGCTCTATTTCAAGGTAACGACCTTGCTGTACGATTTCGGGAGAACGTCAGCGTCGGCCACCCAGCTGGCAGAGATGAACATGGCGCGCAAGAAATACACTGAAGCCGAAAAATACTATTCCGAAGCCATCGGGCTCGAGACCGACCCGCTGACTAAGTCTTCTCTGCTTACCAAACTGGCAACCCTTGATCTTACCTCAGACAACAAACCGGCAGCACGCGATTTTGCAAAAACAGCCTATTCGCTTGACAATAAAAATGGCAATGCACTCTTTATCATTGCAGAGTCATATGCAGGTGCGCGCATCGGAGAATCGTTCGACAACCAGACTGTATACTGGGTGGTTGTGGATTACCTCATCAGGGCACGAAACACTGACCCTTCTCTAAAGGAGCAGGCAGATGAGAGAATAGCCATCTATTCAAGGCTCTTTCCTACCAAGGAGGAGGCGTTCTTCAGAAGCCTTGTCGATGAAGGAGCATCATACCAGGTCGGCGGATGGGTCAATGAAACTACCACCGTCAGGTTCAGAAAAGAGTAGACGCCTGTGTCAGCAGACAGACGATATGTCAAGATTATTGCGGCAGTCCTGCTAACCGGGACTGTCTTTCTTTTATCATGTGAGAAGAAGAGAGAGGTTCTGAAAGAACTTACAATAAAAGAATTGCCGTCTCTCTCTGCCAGGAACATCGAGACGATGTATTCTGATTCGGGTAAGGTCACCCTCGTGGTACGCTCCCCACTGATAAACCAGTATACGGGTGGTGATGAGCCTCATACCCTCTTTCCTGAAGGTATTACTGTGCTTTTCTATGACAAGAAGACAGAGCCCCAGGCAAGCATTTCATCAAAATATGCACGTTATACCGAAAAAGACAAGCTATGGGAGTTACGCGACAGCGTTGTGGCAGTCAACACTGAGGGGGATATTCTTGAAACGGAGCTTCTGTTCTGGAGTGAGCCCAGGGAGAGCGTGTGGTCTGACAGGTTCGTAAGGATCACCGGAAAAGATCAGATCATAATGGGTACAGGCTTCGAATCCGATCCACGTCTTACAAAGTGGAAAATTAAAAATGTCAGTGCAACAATATATATAGACAATGAACAAAAAGGCACTCCTGGCAATTGAAGTAATCTGGATAATACTCGGCACCCTTTGCCTTGTTATCACTGTCAGGGAGATGATTATCAACGGGTTCGGCAGGGCATGGATCTTCCTTGTCATGTCGGGTGCAGCCTTCACCATGGCGTGGATACGTGACCGCCAGCGAAAAAATAGCTAACTTTGCGGGATGAATCCGCTAATTATCATTGCTGCCACTCTTTTGCTCGCGTCATTCTTTTCAGCGATGGAGCTGGCATTCTTCGCTTCAGATAAACTCAGGCTGGAGCTTGACCGCAAACAGGGTCAGAAACGATCTGGTATCATAAATGTCTTCACCCGCAATCCCGGGCAGTTCACCGTTGCAATGATCACCGGCGTGAATCTTGTCATAGTCATCTTCAGCATTCTTTCAGCATCATTCATAGAGAGAACCATGACAGGCGTTGTCGCTTCGTCGGCAGTGATCGTTTTGATACAGATCTTTGCCATAGCCCTTATTGTTCTCGTCTTTGCAGAATTCATCCCCAGGTCAGTAGTCAGGCAGAACCCGAATATATTCCTGAGATTCTTTGCACTGCCCGCTGCTGCATTCTATTATTTTTTCCTGCCGTTCAGTAAACTTTCACTCTGGCTGAGCAATATTCTCGTAAGACTCTTCTTCGGGCTGAAGACCCTGCTCAAAGAGCAGGAGAACAGGATTTTCACACTTGTTGACCTGGATCATTTCGTTAACGACATGGTTGCGACCGAAGAAGAGAAAGAAGAGGAGAATGACAGTCTGAGAATTTTTCAGAATGCACTTGATTTTTCTTTTGTCAAAGCCCGCGAGTGTATGGTTCCAAGGACAGAAATTGTTGCTTTACCGGTTGATTGCACTGCCAATGAGCTGAGAAATAAATTCATTGAGTCAGGCCACTCAAAGATCTTACTGTTCAGGGAAAACATTGATAACATGGCCGGCTACTATGAACTGAAGGATATCCTCAGGGAACCAGTGGAGATAGAATCGCGAATGAGAAAACTGCCGGTAGTCCCCGAGACAATGACGGCCAGCAAGGTGCTCCGGTTGCTGACCGAAGAGCAGAAGAGCATCGCTCTTGTCGTTGACGAGTTCGGCGGCACGGCAGGGGTCATAACGATTGAAGATGTGCTTGAAGAAATCGTGGGTGACATAGAGGATGAACATGACACCAGCGATCTCGTCGAGAAACAGTTAAGTGATAACGAATATGTATTCTCCGGGCGCCTCGACATTGATTACCTCAATGAGGAATATGACCTCGACCTTCCTGAGAGCGATGAATATACGACCCTGGCAGGACTGATTCTTTACGTCCATGGAAATATCCCAAAGCAAAAGGATAACGTCAGGGTGGGACGACACCTGTTCACGGTTCTCAGAAGCTCATCAACAAAGGTAGAGCTGCTGAGGCTCAAGAGTGATCATGACTGAAGTCAGCCCCTCTTCTTCAGTTCGGTATAATACCTGAAATATAACGGTATTGCCTCCATACCTGCAAAGAGGTTCTCGAGAGGGTAGTTTTCATTTGGCGAATGAATGGCATCTGCCTCGAGGCCAAACCCCATCAGAATCGATTTGACATTGAGAATACTCTCAAATGTTGAGATGATCGGGATACTGCCTCCGCTTCTGACAGGGATGGGTCTCTTGCCGAATACCTGTTCATAAGCCCTCTCAGCCGCAAGATATTCAGGGGTATCAAGAGGACTAACATATGCCTGTCCGCCGTGAAGATATTCAGCCTTTATTCTCACCCCTGCCGGAGCCAGTGACTTAATATGCTTAATAGCCATTTCTGCTATCGCTTCTGCCTCCTGGTCAGGGACGAGTCTCATCGATATCTTGGCCGAAGCTTTTGAAGGCAGAATTGTTTTCGCTCCTTCGCCCGTGTATCCTCCCCATATGCCGTTAATATCGAGGGTGGGCCTTATGCCAACGCTCTCCATGGTTGAGAATCCTTTCTCCTCTGCCAGCGCCTCCACTCCGACAGACTTCTTGTATGCCTCAGGGTCAAAAGGCCTCTCAGCCATCTTTGCCCGCTCAGCGTCAGAAGGTACGATAACATTGTCATAGAATCCGGGGATGGTAACTCTTCCGTCAGAGTCTTTGAGTGATGCGACTATCTCGCACAGAACATTACACGGATTCAGCACAGCCCCTCCGTACAGTCCTGAGTGGAGATCACGGTTTGGCCCCTCGACCTCAATCTGAATGTATGAGAGCCCGCGCAAGCCTGATGTGATTGAAGGTGTTGCAACTGATATCATGGTAGTGTCAGAGACAAGTATCACATCTGATTGCAGCATCTCCTTCTTTTCGGAGCAGAAGGCTGCGATGTTTACCGACCCTATCTCCTCCTCACCTTCAATCATGAATTTCACATTGCAGGGCAGAGTGTTTGTTGCGTTCATCATCTCAAAAGCCTTCAGATGCATGAAGAGCTGCCCCTTGTCGTCATCGGCACCCCGGGCAAAGATCTTTCCGTCCCTTACCTCCGGCTCGAAAGGAGGGGTGACCCACTTGTCGAGCGGCTCAGGAGGCTGGACGTCATAGTGTCCGTAGACCAGTATTGTCGGCAATGAGCGGTCGGTTATCCTTTCACCGTATACGATAGGATGACCCTTGGTGGCATAAACTTCAGCACGGTCAGCGCCGTTGCTGAGAAGCAAGTCGCGGATATATTCCGCAGCCCGTACCATGTCATTCCTGTTCGCCTCAGCTGCGCTGACGGAAGGAATTCTGATCAGTCCGAAGAGTTCGTCGAGAAATCTCTCCCTGTTTGCCTGAATGTAGTTTTTTATTACTTCCATAATTCTTTGTTTTTATTATATTCCTCGGCTG
>JALOMM010000055.1 GCA_025455535.1 Bacteroidales bacterium
TCAGCCTCCTGTAACTGAGATGTCTCTGCATCGGGTTCATCCATGACTTCTGTTACTGCTTCAGTCACTGCTTTCATCTCCGGCTGAGCGGGCTGCATGAAAAGATAGTGATAAAGAACCTCCCTGTCAGAGACAGAGAGTGCTGATGACCTGAGCTGTGATTCAAACCTGACATCGGCATTCTCCTTGAGCCCGCGCAACAGAACAAGATGTGCTGCATGGAACCACGGAAAAAGGTCGGTCAGCTCCCTGATCCCTTCGAGATCACCGGGGCCCGGAAGTGCCCCTCCGGAAATGAATCTGTTAAAGTCATTCCTGTTCATCAGCAGCCGTTACCAGTTGACAAACGCCCTGTTGAAAATATCCTCAACCAGCATCTTCACTATCTCCTCCGCCAGAGGCACCTCAACATCGCTGAGGTTCTGGGAACTGCTGTAGTCAAGGTATCTTGTGAACGGCTGCTCGAAGCTCAGCTCGGGCTCAACGTTATTCACAAACTTTACCCTTACAGTGATCGAGAAGCGGTTCATTGCAGCCTGTTCATTACCGCTGACGGTAAGGGGCTGTGTCCTGTAATCGGTTATATCACCCTCGAAGCTTACATCACCCCCGGATGAGACAATCGTCAGGTTTGTCTGAGCCCTGCACTGATCTATGAGAGCATCGGTCAGCTTCTGGTTCAGCCCCGGCTGCACGAGGCTTGCACGGTTCTGAAAGACCTGCACACTGAGGGTCTTGACATCCGCAGATATTGAAGCTCCCGTGGTTGAATAGCTTATCTTCAATCCGCATCCCTGCAGCAGTACTGCAAGAACAGCAGTCAGCATTATCAGCAGTGACCTATCCTTCAAGACCATACTCTTTTATTTTCCTGTACAAAGTTCTCTCCGATATCCCCAGCTCAGCGGCAGCAAGCTTTCTCTTACCGTTATTTTTGTCGAGCGCCTTTTTTATCAGTTCCTTCTCCCTGTCAGTGAGTGACAGCGATTCTTCCACAAGCTCCTCAGTGTCCTGTATCCCTACCTTCTCGCGGGGAGTGCCGAAGCTGATTGTGACAGGCCTTGTCTGCTCAATGGCGTCTTTGTGTACATGGGTGTCGCTGAACAGATTGCGCACAGCCTTGACCCCTGACTCGGTAAGGTTGCTGACCTCTCCGCCGGTGCCTATCATCTCATATACCAGGTTCTTGAGGTCATGCATATCGCTCTTCATGTCGAAGAGTATCTTGTAAAGGATCTCTCTCTCCGACCCGAATCCCTGGTCATCCTTATGTCTCACCGGAACGGGAAGGCGTGCGTTCCGGAAATCGGGGAGGTAATGTGTCAGCATCACAGCTGTTACTTCCCTTTCCCGTTCAATGACGGAAATCTGCTCTGTGATATTCTTGAGCTGCCTGACATTGCCGGGCCAGTAGTAATTAAGCAGCATCTCTCTCGCCTGGCTGTCGGGTCTTATCGCAGGCATGCGGTAACGCTCCGCAAAATCAACAGCGAACTTGCGGAACAGCAGTATAATATCTTCTCCCCTCTCCCGCAGCGGCGGCACACGCACCGGCACGGTGTTAAGCCTGTAGAAGAGATCCTCGCGAAACCTGCCGGAGCCCACGGCTGATATAATATCAATATTTGTTGCTGCAATAACCCTTACATCAGTCTTCTGAACCTTTGACGAGCCTACCCTTATGAATTCGCCCGACTCGAGTACCCTGAGCAGTCTTACCTGTGTTGATAATGGCAGCTCTGCCACCTCATCGAGGAATATCGTTCCGCCGTCTGCCACCTCAAAATACCCCTTCCTGCTGTCAGTGGCGCCTGTGAAGGCTCCCTTTTCATGACCGAAGAGCTCCGAATCTATCGTCCCCTCAGGTATGGCACCGCAGTTCACCGCTATATACGGGCCATGCTTTCTCAGGCTGAAGGTGTGTATGACCTGCGGAAAAACCTCCTTGCCGGTACCACTCTCACCGGTGATGAACACAGACAGGTCTGTAGGAGCCACCTGAACGGCGATATCCAGTGCCCGGTTCAGCCCTTCGTGATTGCCGATAATGCCAAACCTCTGTTTTACTCCCTGTAACTCCTTCATAGGTTATAAATAAACCCTGCGAATTTACTACTTTTTTGTATTATGGGAAAGCCGTCAGGCTACAAAACCTGACACAATGACATAAAGTCCGGCTCCTTTCACAGCCGGTGATCAGGAGCATGTTTTAAACTTTTGCATGCTCTCTTTGTTATACCAATAAGTTAGTAACATAGAGAGAGATGAATGCAGGGAGCAGGACTTATTCCATAAAGGAACTGGAGAACTATTGTGGCATAAAGGCCCACACCATACGGATGTGGGAGAAGCGATACGATATTCTCAGGCCTGAAAGAAGCGATTCGAATATCAGACACTATACCGAGGAGGAGCTTAAGAAGCTCATTACAATATCTATACTCAACAGGAATGGCCTGAAAATATCAAAAATAGCACGTCTGAGCGACAATGAACTTCTCAGGGAGGTCATGAAGCAGGGGACGGGAGAAGAACAGAGTGACGGTTCATTCAAGCCGGGTGAACTTATTATGTCAGCCCTGCGCTTCAGCGAGGATCAGTTCAGGGAGAGGCTGAGCCCATTCATTGCTGAAAAGGGAATGAGGGAAGCATATATTAAGATTTTTCATCCCCTTATGCAGAAGGCAAAAGCACTGTGGCTCACCGATTGTCTGTCAAGACCCCAGGAGCAGTTTATCAGGCATGTCATCAGGACACTCATCTTCTCGGAAGACATCAAACTGGGTTCGCCTCCTCCCACAGAGAGCGCCGCTGTGATAAACCTCGGTGACAATGAGGCTGAAAATAACCTTATCTTCCTGAAATACCTTCTTAAAATGAAGGGGATGGATGTTGTATATACCGAAGGGACTCTCTCAGGTGACGAGATAAAGGGGATACACTCTATAAGGCCCTTTACCGTCCTTGCCCTTAACCTTCCGGCCGCTGAGCCGGAAAACGAAATAAAAGGGTTCTGCAACGACATCACCCGTGAGCTCAAACTGAGAAAAATACTCGTCACAGGCAGGTATGACAGCAACTGCACATGGAGCAACGGCAAAACAGAGGCTGTCTCCACACCTGCCGAGATGGCAGCATGGGCAGACAGGCTCTGAAAAAAACTTTCCTTACCCTTACTGGTTCCTTACCCTTACCACTATTGAGTCGGCTATCTGCAATGCCGTTGTCAGCGTTGACAGGTCAGTGAACAGCTCACCTGTCTGTCCTGAAGGATGACTGTGTCCCGCCGCCTTCATGATATACCCGTCCTGAAGGTCTCTGCTGTCAACCGTGGTCTCATATACCAGCGCCGGCTGCGCAGAGGACATATAATTTACATCACCAGGATACTTGTCGTTTGTCCAGTATCCGTTCCAGTCCCAGTTCTGGTTTATCTCAAACAGTACCCTGAACTTCGCAGGCAGAGCCCCGTCAGCACGTGCAGTCAGTGTAAAGCTTGTTGTAGGGGTTGCGCCGCTGTAAGCATCAGGGACCGGATTGTCAGCGTCAGGCATATATAAACCGTCAGAGGCTTTCACTCCTCTCTTGTGTGACCAGTAGGGCAGCGTCTGCGGCGCACGCTTAGGGGCTTCGGTCCATTTGCCCGAGGCATTTGAGCCATACCTGAAAACACCGGTAGCAACTGACCTGGGAACAAACAGGGTCTGCAGGTACTTTCCCTCTTCATCTTCCAGCCATACAGCCATGAGTGGGTAATATAGTGACGCCCCGCCGTAAAACTTAAGCTCCACCACAGGCCCTGCACCTGATGAGTTGGTAACAACATCCGCAAATTTCTGCCTCTGGGCCAGATTTGAGGACGAAGGTTTTGATGAGCAGGCAGTAATGATTAACGCTGATATTATTATGATGTACTTCATTGCCGTTTCTTTTAAATTTCAATTATAATACCGATTGTAGGCAGAACAGTGCCTCCCTCGCCCGGGAGATAGTTGGGCACATACCTTGAAGCATCGGACGGATCAGTGACATAATTCCCGCTGTCATCAGCAAGCGGAACGAGAATGTCAGGCTGATCAGCCTTGAAGTTGAGAACGTTCTGCACATCAGCATAGAGCATCAGTGACCACTTATTGAAATAAAACTGCTTGTCAACCCTGATATCCAGCTGATTGAATGCATTGAGCCTCTCCGTGTTATACCTTGTATAGTCAAGGTATGGTCGCCCGGAGACATCCCATGCCTCCTTCTGCATCGACTTTTCTTCGTCAAACGGGGTGTAAGGCGCACCGCCGACATATCTCCACTTGAATCCTATATCCCACGTTTCACCGAGGCTCTTGGTCGCCGTCACACTAACAAGATGCCTGTTGTCCCATGCGGTCGGGATATAACTCTCATCCGTGCCTATGAACTCGCTCCTCACATAGGTGTATGCAAAGACCATGTTCAGACCTTTAAAGTCCCTCACCCTTCCCATAAGCTCAATGCCGTAGGCTCTCCCTTCAGAAGTAGATACCACTTCTTCGTTCCCGAATACATCGTATCCTGCACTCTTGGTCGAGAGCGGAACCTGGTCAGCAACAGAAAACGGGTAGTCAGAGTAGTTCTTGTAAAATCCTTCAAGGGTAAACTGAAGTCTCTCGTCGGGTATCAGTTCAATGCCCCCGGTCAGATGATCGGCGGCTATATATTTTATGCCGTTATCCCTGTTGACGAAATTGCCATCATTGTCCTTATATCCGAGTGACGTATAGGGAGGAAGCTGATAATACCTGCCTGTGCTGAAGTTGAGGTTGAGATCCTCCGTGAGCGAATAAGAGAGGGAGAATCGGGGTGACAGCTGTGTGAACGGATTCGCCATCTCGGACGAATATGAGTTGGCATCAGTGCGCAGCCCAAAAGATAACCTGAGTTTCTCCTCCAGGAATGACTTGCTAACCTGGCCGAAAGCCGAGAATTTGAAGAAAAGCAGGTCGCTCTCATACAACTCCGTCTGAACCGCATCATCTCCAAAGAACTGCCTGTAAGTGTCATTCCGGTACCTGGACATCTCCGAACCCGCACCAAAGCTGACCCTCAGTGTGCTGGGATAGACCCTCGTCCCTTCATATCTCAGCCTGATATCCCCTTCACCGCTGGCGTAGTCCAAAGTTTTATTGGCATCTGTCTCGATATTGTCCTGGTATTTTATCTCCTTGTTGTTAAGGTAGTTGCGACTCAGCACGACCATATCCGAGCCGTTGGTCCTGAAGTGCCTGTAGACAGCACCAAAAGTATAACTGTATTGCTGCTGTTCCGGGAGAAAACCCAGTAAATAGCGCTGTGATTCGGTTTCATCGGCCTCAAGGTTCAGACGCGAGACATCGTATGCTCCAATGCCAAGAATAGTCAGCTCGTTCTTCTGATCGAAGCTTAACTTGTATTTGAACTGAAAGTCATTGTATGTGGGAAGAAAAGGAAGCCCCAGCGCCCCGAAGAGAAACTGCAGATAAGACCTTCTTGCAGAGACTATCAGTGATCCCCTCTCACCTGCAGGGCCGTTATAGGTAAGTCCCAGGTCAGAGGCACCCACGGTTGCTCTCAGTGATCTCTTTTCCCTGTTTCCGTCAATCATGCTGAAATTCATTACCGAACTGAGCGCATTGCCCCTGGTGGCAGGAAACGCACCCGACAGAAAGTCAACCGACCTTACAAAGTCGACATTTATAATGCCCACCGGCCCGCCTGACGCACCCTGCGTTGAGAAGTGATTGAGATAAGGTATCTCCACATTGTCAATGAAAAACCTGTTCTCATTCGGGCCACCGCCCCGTACGATGACATCATTCCTGAATGCGGGGGTGGAAGCGACACCCGGAAACGACTGTATCACCTTCGAAATATCACGGTTACCGCCGGGATTCAGTTCAATCTCCTCTATGCTTATTATCCTGGCCGAAAGGGGACTCTCTATCTTCTTGCGGAAAGGGGACGCCTTGATAACCACATCTGAAATGCCGACCACAGTGGTCTCAAGAGGGATATTGAGATTTACCTCGTTGGTGTTTGTCACCATCACTGCCTCTGAAATATATGGCTTATACCCTACCGACGAAACCCTCACCTCAGCAAACCCCGGCTTGATGCCTGTGAAAAGAAAATTGCCGTCAAAGTCGGTCATGGCTCCGATGGTGGTGTTCCATATAACCACGCTGGCAAAGGGTACAGGTTCATTGGTGGTTGCGTCAACAACCTTGCCCCTGATAACTCCTCCTTCAGACTGTGCCGAAAGGTCAGCGACTGAAATGATTAATGCTAGAAATAATATATAGAATCTCATTGCTTTGACTGTTTATGTAAAAAAAACAATAAATCAGTATTTTTGTTCATTAAATTAAGTAAAATTCAGGACAAACTTCTGAAGTAAGCTTCCTCATTTGCAAGATCTATAAATGGAGCCTTTTCTTTGAGTTCAGCTATCCTGCCCAGCATGACAGCTGCGAACGGAGATGTCTCTTCCTTTCCTCCCGTGAGACGGTGAGCCATAGCCCTGGTAATTCTTGCGGCCTCGTTCCATATCCGCAGCGTGGGGCTCTCCATGAAGACAGAGGTGAATTTCTCCCAGATATAGTCAATTGCCGTCTCTGACGGATGGACCATGTCGGAAGCGTAGAACCTGTAATCGCGAAGGTCATCCATGAATATCTCGTAGGCAGGAAAGTAACCTGACACCGCGGGATGTTTTACCAGCTCTTCGATCGCCAGAAGCAGATTCGCCTTGCTTAGCTGGTTGGCATGCGCGCCATCGCTGAGATGACGGACCGGGCTTACGGTAAACCATACCTTCAGGCCAGGATTTGCCATTGCCAGCCGGTCAAGTGTCTCCATCCACCTCTCTGTTATCTCAGATGATGTGGCCTGTCTGCGGCTGAAGAGCGATGACGGCAGCTTGTGGCAGTTGGCAACAACGGCGCCGCTCTCCCTGAGAGTGAAAATGTATGAGGTCCCGAATGTAACAAAGAGAAATGAGGCGCGGTGCAGAAACCCTGATGAAGCGACGCTGACATCATTAAGCCTGTCCCTCAGCACATCACGGTTGTATGATGAAAAGGCAGTGTGATGATCAAGGCTCATGTAACGGTTCTGATGGAGATAAATGTCATCATCAGTATACCTGTGACTGCTGATAAACCTGTCAAGAGCCCCTGCAACGGAGAAAGGGTTGAAAAGGGTTCCGTGCGGGTTTGTCATGACATCGAGCTTCCCGGATGCCAGCCTGTATCCTGTTTCATTTGCAAAACAAGAGCCTATGAACATTACTGGTGTCTGGTAGCTGATCTTTGCCGCAGATGACGGAATGGCTACCTCTGTTCGCAGGTCCATCTTATATATTATAATAATGTATCAATCCATTCCATGATGAAGTCAAAATGCTCATCCTTTATCAGGTCGTTATGGAGCTCATGGTATCCTCCTTCCCACAACTTGAGAGTTGCTGACGGCACTGATCCGGCAACCTCAACGGAACCGGACGGCGAGGTGAGCATGTCATCCCTTCCATGTGCCAGCAGAAGAGGGCACTTTATCTCGGAAGCCCTTGCCAGCGTTTCTTCTGCAGCATCATTCATTGATGCAAACAGTCCGGCAGATATCATCCCGTGAACAAGCGGATCGCTCCTGTATAAGCCAGCAACCTCCCTGTCACGTGAGAGACTGTTAATATTAAGTCCTGACGCCTGGGTCATGTCTGGCATCAACCTTTTCGCCAGTGAGGCCAGCAATACCTTTGCCCTCGGAGGCTCTTCGGTCAGCCTCACCCACGGTGAAGTAACTATAGCGCCTTTCACATCAGGCTTTCTTCTGACAAGATAATTCAGCACCAGCCCCCCTCCCAGGCTGTGTCCGTAAATAACAAGCGGAACCCCGTCAAGATCAGCTGCAATGCCTTCCAATATGATGTCGAACATGTCATATACCTTCTCCAGCGGTGGCAGTACCCCCCGTCTCCCGGCCGACTGTCCGTGACCGGGGA
>JALOMM010000056.1 GCA_025455535.1 Bacteroidales bacterium
GAAGGATGTAGTCGATGGCTGTAACGGCTGTCATGCTCCGCTGGCATTTATGGGTGGCACACTGCCCCCTCCCCGTCCTGAAGAGAAGAGCATGGCCAATGAATCTGTCTCCTGTGAGGTATGCCATCTGACGCAGAGAGCGCAGTCTGATCCGCCTTTCAACTTCAGTTATTATATTGTTCCCGGCATGACCAAGCAGAGCGGACGTTCTCCGGAGATGGAATCGCCGGCACACAAGATCGTTCAGAACGACTTTTTTCGTACAACGGAGTTCTGCGGCAACTGCCACAATGAAAAGAATCCTTACGGAATATGGGTCAAGAGCACACAGCTTGAATGGAAGGAGGGCCCGTATGCCGCAGAGGGTGTGAGGTGCCATGACTGTCATATGCCTAAAGGCCCCTATCAGTATGCCATCATGGGAAAGACGCATGATGATGCACGCCTTCACCTGTTCCATGGTGCCCATGACCCGGGAAAGGTAAGGGGTACTATTGAACTGAGAATTGAACCTGACATCCGGATGGCAGAGCCGGGAGAGAAAATCATATTCAAGGTTGCTCTTTTCAACCAGAAGACAGGCCATAAGTTTCCGACAGGATCTGTCGAGGACCGTATTGCCTGGATGCATGTGGAGGCTACGGATGCCAAAGGGAGGACATTCCACATTCCTGTCGACAAGAAAGGATTTGAGGGAGAAGAGTACACGATATCAGGCGATTACCTTGCTTACCAGGACATGGGTATACCTCTGAAGATAAGTGATTTCAAGGGTGTTCAGCGCGACGGCATCCCTTACGGTGACAGGATATTCAGAATGCCTTACTTCGATGACCAGGGGAGGATGACAATCATGCAGTGGAACACAGCCAGCCTGGGGGTTGACTACAGGATAGGGCCGAGGGAGACCAAGGTTGAACAACTGACATTCAAGGTACCCTACGACGCTGCTCCCGGAAAGATGGTGGTTAAAGCAGTGCTGAATTACCAGCTTCTTGTCAAGCCTGTGGCTGATTTCCTAAAGGTACCGGCCGATGAGTCTGAAATAATAAAGGTTAATGAACATTTCACGACTGTTGAAATACTCCAGTGAAGAACCTTCTTAAAACTGATACAATGAACCGAACAATAATTTTAAAGGGAGCCATTGCAGCTATCCTCGTTATGGGGTTAACTGCAGAGAATATCAATGCAATACCGGCCTTTGCCAGAAAATACCAGATATCTTGCCAGGTATGCCATTCGCCGGTCATGCCAAGGCTAAAGGCTTTTGGAGACGATTTTGCCGGTGACGGATTCAGGATGACTGAATATGAAGCCCCAAGGCACCTCATCGAAACAGGTGATGAGAGACTTTCGCTGTTCAGGGAGTTTCCCCTTGCGTTCAGGTTTGACGGTTATGTTGCAGCCAATTTCAACGATGCGGGGTCAGTAGACTTTGTAGCTCCGTTTGTGCTGAAGATCTTGTCAGGAGGAGAACTTTCTCCCAGGCTGTCTTATTACATGTACTTTCTTATGAGCGAATACGGGGAGATAGCAGGTCTGGAAGATGCATTTCTTTTCTACCGCGATCTCCTGGGATCAGGGATCAATATAACTCTTGGTCAGTTTGCCGTCTCCGACCCGCTCTTCAAGGGTGAACTGCGATTCACTATCGAAAATTATAAGATTTACAGTACGAAGCCGGGAGAATCAACGATTAATCTCAAGTATGACAGGGGTTTGATACTTGACCGAAGCTTTTCAACCGGCACTTCGCTGGTGCTTGAGGTTGTCAACGGCAACGGGATAGGTGAAGCGGGGGAGGGCTATGTCTTTGACAAGGACAAATACAAGAATTTCATGGCCAGGATCGCCCAGGATGTAGGCGGCATTGCCAGCATCGGATTCTTCGGTTATACCGGGAAGGAGCTTCTGAATGATGATATGGGCACTTTTACAAACTCTGTGCGGATGTTCGGTCCTGACCTTGTGATCGATTTCAATGAACGGCTCAGCATCGGACTTCAGTATGTGTGGCGGACTGATTCGGATGTTTGGATTGATGCAGAAGAACCGATGCTTGAAGATGTCAAGACACAGGGAGGGTTTGCCGAGATAATTTTTTCACCAAAGGGTGACATGAGTAAATGGTATCTTACCGGGTTGGTCAATTATGTGGATTCTGACCTGGAGGACCTTGATTACACCTCTGCAACGCTGCATGCCGGGTATCTGCTCCGGAGAAACGTAAGGCTTGTGACGGAGTATACATACCTTTTTACAGGCAGCAGGTACGGCAAGCTCAGCGCAGGATTTTCCTCCGCATTCTGATCTTCGGAGGCTGATGTCCGGGTTGCCGTCTGCACGATTGACAATATAGCATGCGTACAAGAACAGGACTGCTGGTATTACTGCTATTCTGTCAGGTACTCAAGGCAGCAGACAAGGACACTACTGCACATTCATTTGTTTACCTGCAGGGAAGTTACGGATTTATAATACCGCACTCAAAAGCCATTGAGCCTGTCTCTGACTCCAATCCGTTCGGGTTCGAACTCAGTCTCAGCAAGCTTCACACTTCATATAACAGCTGGCTTGTTTTTCATTCTTACTGGATATCAGGTATACAGGCTGCATATTATAACTTTCAGAATCCCTCTGTTCTTGGAAGTGCATTATCGGTTTCGCTGTTTGCTGAGCCTGTTATGTTCAGAAGTGAAAGGTTTTTATTTACCCTAAGGGGAGGAGCAGGCGTTTCATATCAGACTGAATACTATGACGAGGAGGATAACCCAACAAACCAGTTCTTCTCCACACCCATCAGTTTTCAGCTTTACGTATCAGCCAAGTTCCGGTACAAGGTAATCCGCAATGTTTTTATTTCACTTTCAGGCAACTATAACCATATATCAAACGGAGCAGTCAAACAGCCCAACTATGGAATGAATTTTCCGATGCTGGCTTTAGGGGCAGAATACTCCGCATTGCCATTTCCCGCATTAAGTGAGAATCATAAATATTCACTCGGACCTCCGGCAAAGAATGTCCGCTTTTCAGTGCAGCTGCTCACTGCTCTTAAAGTCTTCAGGGAGACTGAGACATTCCCGGAGAAGAGGGTATTTGTTGCCGGCTTCAACCTCGGTGCTTCAAAGCAGATTGGTCATATCTATTCACTTAATACCTCGGCGGAGTTGTTGTTTGACGGATACGTGAAGGAACAGGCCGCAAGGGAAGGTTCAGATGCTGATTACAAGCGATTCTCGCTGGCCATAGGGCAGGCTTTTACATTTGGACATGTCATCTTTGCCCAGTCGTTGGGCGTTTACCTCTACTCGCCGTATGAAGCTCCGCAACCGGTCTACCAGAAATATGATCTCGGGTATATGTTCAGGTATGGTATTATGGCCGGAGTTCACATGAAGGCCTACCTGAAAGAGGCTGATTACATGGGCTTTTCAGTTACATGGGTGATAAACGGGAAGAAGTGAATTGCATATTATGGCCCCGGGTGGACAACTGTCGGAAGATCCCGGACAAAGAGCTGATTATTCAGCTGTCTCAGCAGGGGGAGAAAGTTTCCGGATCTCTGTTTCGGATTTTATCTCATCACTCTTGCGCTGTAGCTCGTCAATCGAGATGAGCTTTGCGCGCTTTTCTGTCGGAGGATTTAGTTTTTCCGATTTTTCAAACTCGATAACCTGCCTGTGAATGTCCTCAGGCAGATCTTTCTCGCTCTTCATTACAATATCTATGAACTCCTTCTGGAAGAACTGGTCTACCTGTATCCTTCTCTTGGTGGTATGGGCGAACTTGCCAATGATGCGGCAGATGCTGTCGCGGTCTTCAGGGCTAAGTTTGTCAGCAAGGTCGTACTCTTCGATCTTTTTCAGAGATAGTATTACAGGTTCAAGAGAGTCCCTGGTGATAACAAATACATCATAATCGCCCATCCTGTAGGTGAGCTGTTTCAGGTGTTCTATGGTGTTTGTGGGAACGACGAGGAAGATGCTTTTCTTGACATTATCCTGGCTCGCATATTTTTTTACATTTTCGGCCTGTGCCTTTATATATAGGGGAAAGTTTGTCAGGTCGTCACCTGCAGGGCTCTTTGCATCGAAAATAATATACTCGCCGCTGATCTCTATTGTATTGTCCGGATTTCCCCTGAAAGGAACCTTATCGACATATTTCACATGATTAATGTCGCATATTTTTATTATCGAGTTTTTTACATCTGTCTCATGCTCTGACCATTGTTTCTTCATGTTTTCCAGGCGCTCCTCAGCCTCTCGCACCCTCTCGTCGGTCAGTCTCTTGCGGTCTGCCTCGAGGCTCTCCTTGGTCTGGTTGAGACGTGCTATATTTTCATTATAGTTTCTGACATTATCCTCCTTAGAGGCTTCAAAAGCTGAGACTTTCTTCGTAAGTTCATTTATTGTTCCCGAGTGCTCCCTGAGGCGGCTATTGAGCTCCTCCATCTGTGCATCTTTACGTGCTGAATTTACCTCGAGCTCCCTGGTCTTTTGCTGGAGGCTCTCGTTTCGTGCAGAGATGTCAGTGATGCGGTTGCGGAGCTCGTCTGTCGATTTCCGTACGTTTTCGAGCTCCCTGGCCAGGTTCCTGAATTCCTCATAGGCATCAAAGCTGAATGATCTGATTTTCCTCCAGTGGAAGAGCCTCTGCCAGAAGCTGATATCCTTTATCTGAGCAAAGAAGAGATTTAGTTTTTCCATAGCCTAAAGTTAGCAATATTGTGTACTTAAATGGGAGGTGATCAGTATTCAGTCCCGATGAGCTTCGCTGTCGGGATCTCCGCCGCGCTCCGATAATCGGTAATCGGTAAAATTTGACCGAATGCCGGACACCAATTACCGAATACCTTTTCTGAAATAACTCTTCTTTCTCTGCTATTTAAGTCTCTTAAGGGGGACAAACCTTACCGGCTCCAGGACAGTCTCTGTGATCTTACCCTTTTTCTTTGTCAGGAGTATCAGTTCCTGTACTTTGGCGGGATCTCCGACAGGCATCACCAGCCTGCCGTTTTCGGCAAGCTGTTCCTTGAGTGGCTCAGGGATGTGATCGGCAGCCGCAGTAACGATTATGATATCAAACGGAGCGTGCTCAGGCCATCCTTTGTATCCATCACCGTATTTTGTGACAATATTCTGATATTCAAGGATCTTCAGTCGGGCTGTCGCCTCCCAGGCCAGCTCCGGTACAATCTCAATCGTATAGACGGTGTCAATTATTTCCGCGAGCACGGCTGCCTGGTATCCTGACCCGGTTCCTATCTCAAGCGCTTTCTTGCCTTTTGCCGGTCTTGACAGCTCGGTCATATAGGCGACGATGAGGGGCTGCGAGATGGTCTGACCGTATCCTATAGGCAGAGGCCTGTCGCTGTAGGCCTCTTTTTCATCTTCAGGCAGAACAAAGAGATGACGAGGTACCGTTCTCATTGCCCTCAGGGTAGCTGCATCACTGATTCCCCGTGCCGCAATCTGGCTATCAACCATCTTAAGTCGTGCCGATTCATACTTATCCTTTTTCTGGGCATGCAGGGCAGATGCCAGAATCAGCAATATGACCGTCAGTTGTTTCATCAGGACAGATTTTATACAAGTTACGAAGAAAATCAGGACTCTGCAAATTTGTCCGGATGCACACCATTAACAGCCGGATCCTGTGTATGAAGAAGGGAACGGACAGACCGGCTTAGCCCGCTCTGATACAGTTATCTCATCAGGAGGCTCAGGATCCTTGTCTTGAGCTTGGTATACGGCGGATAGCGTATCGGAAAGTCAATTAGATTTGACTTATAGACCAACGCTCTCATGTTGGAGAATGTCTCGAATGACTTTTTACCGTGGTATTTCCCCATGCCGCTCCATCCGACACCTCCGTATGGAAGCCAGGGTGAGGCAATCTGAATGACGGTGTCGTTTACTGCCGCTGTGCCGCTTTGTGTCTTTTTAATGAATTCCCCTGCAATCTTTCTGCTTCCGGTGAAAATATAAACGGCAAGAGGCTTGGGGTGCTGTTCGATAATTCCGTAAACCTCATTGAAATCATCAAAGTCTATAACTGGCAGCAGGGGTCCGAAAATCTCCTCGTCCATCACCGGGTCGTCAGGCCTGATGTCTTTTATAACCGTCGGTTCAACATAGCATCTTTCAGGGTCGCACTTTCCGCCTGTGACAATTGTGCCGCTGTGCATCAGTGCCTCAAGCCTTCTTACGTTATTACTGCTGATGATCCTTGCGTAGTCTTCGCTTTTTTCAGGATCGGCGCCGTAGGAAGCGTTAATCTCTTTCCTGATAAGTTCAAGAAAGCGGTCTTTGATCCTCCTGTCTACAAGCACGTAATCAGGGCATATGCAGGTCTGACCGGCGTTCATGAACTTCCCCCAGACGATCCTTCTGGCAGCAAAATCAAGCCTGGCATCTGCAGTGACGACGCAGGGGTTCTTGCCTCCCAGCTCGAGCGACAGAGGAGTCAGGTTGACGGCTGCCTTTTCCATGACGTATCTGCCGATATTGCAGCTCCCTGTGAAAAAGATGTAATCAAACCTGTGGTTAAGCAACTGTTCGCTTACCGTGTGGTCTCCGTTGATCATCACGATAAGCTCAGACGGGAAATTCTCAATGATCTTTTGCAGTACAGCAGTAGTATGAGGCACCTGCTGCGAGACTTTCATTACCACACAGTTGCCTGCCGCGAGTGCCCCAATCACCGGGACCATAGAAAGCTGAAACGGATAATTCCACGGCGAAAGAATGAGCACCTGGCCATAGGGCTGAGGGACGATGCGACTGGATGCAACAAAGTGCACAATTGGTGTGCGGACACTCTGTGGCTTCGACCAGCGTCTGAGCCTTCGGATAGCATGATTCAGCTCTTTGATGACGAACCTGGTTTCGGTAGCCACCGCTTCAAATTCAGGTTTGTGAAAATCGCTCCACAGAGCCTCCTTGATCTGAGGTTCGTACTTCAGTATCAGAGAGCGAAGCTTTTTCAGAACTTCCAATCTGTATCTGATATCGAGTGTCGTCCCTTCCGCAAAAAACTTTCGCTGGTTTTCCAGGGTCTCCATAATCTCTTCGAAGCTCATTTTCAAAACATTTTGTCTATAAATATATGAAGTATGCTTAACATTAAGGATAATCATCCTTGCATCTTGCACCATGCACCCCGGGTCTTCTTTTTACCCCGGCCTTTTTATTAAATTCACATCATGAAAAAAATTGTGGTTCTCACCGGCGCAGGGATGAGTGCCGAGAGCGGTATAAAGACGTTTCGCGAAAGCGGAGGGTTATGGGAGGAGTACCGGGTTGAAGATGTGGCGACACCAGGAGCATGGCACAGAGATCCGGAACTGGTTTTGCGCTTCTATAATGAGAGACGCCGGCATCTTGAGACAGCACAACCAAATGCAGGTCACACCGGACTGGTCAAACTGGAGAAGGATTTTGACGTACATATTATAACTCAAAATGTCGACAATCTCCATGAACGTGCCGGAAGCACGAAGGTGCTGCACCTCCATGGCATGCTGACCCAGGCACGGGGCAGCATTGATCCCGGTAATGTGATCTATATCGGGTACCGTGATATTCAGCCGGGAGAAAAAGCGCCCGACGGTTCCCTGCTGCGCCCGAACATTGTGTGGTTCGGTGAGGCTGTGCCTGCGATGGAGGAGGCTGCCGAGATAGCTTCTTATGCAGAGATATTTGTAGTAATAGGCACATCGCTGAATGTTTATCCTGCTGCCGGACTGATCCACTATGTCTCAATGATGACGCCGGTATATGTTGTTGATCCCAATCCTGTCAGGATACCTTCACATCATGAGGTTGAATATATAAGTGAGGGAGCCGGGAAGGGAGTGGCGATACTGGCGGAGAAGCTAGGGTAAAAGTCGAAAGTCGAAGGTCGAAAGTCACAAGTCAAAAATCCGATTGCGGATTGCAGTCATTTTCTCAAGACGGTCAAGAGAGAGAGTCTTTTGCTGGAGATCAACAAATTCAAATAGCAG
>JALOMM010000247.1 GCA_025455535.1 Bacteroidales bacterium
CCAAGAACCTTATCCCATGCCTCAACCGTCGGCATAAGAGGGTTTTTCACGAAAGCCCACGGCGGAGGGGCGATCGCATCATCATATTTCCTGAACGGCGGGAGCATGAATGTCGGAGATCGCTCCGTGGTGTCGGTAAAGATATCAAGCATGAATGCACTGCCAAAGTAAGTCACCAGTCCGTGATCGAGGTAGGTGTTTTTCTCCAGTTCAATATATTTTCCAATAACCTCTGTGTTTTTCACCGAAAGCAACTCATTCAGCATGTAAATGTATGCTTCTGCATAATCTATATCATTAATATTCAGCGTTTTCAGCTCGTCTGAAGTGAGCACCGTCCTGAAGTACCCGCCCAGTATCGATTCCAGGGCTGCGCCGGCAATCAGCTGCTCCGAGGTCGTAGCCTGCATCCTGGTAGAACCGGCAATGGCCATTGGTCCGCAGAAGAGGTCAAGGACCGTGACTCTCGGGTCTTCGATGGCTTTTCTTGACCGTTCGATGTACTTGCACAGAATGTCAGCCGGATTATTGAACATAAGGAATACTTCTGCTCCGCGATCTGCCGCTTCAGCCACGGTACCCAGAACAGACGAAGTCTCACCGCCCTCTGTAATTCCGACCAGGATGTCACCGGCGGCTATATTCAGTTCCCTGGCCTGCTGCCTCCCGAATTCCTGGTAGTCTTCAAAGTATTCCACAGCACGGATAAGGGCATAGTCACCTCCGGTCATAATGCTGAAGACGGAGTTCTCAACGGCTTTCACTTTATCGTAGATTCCCGGATGAGTGTCATGCAACTCCCTGAAGAAGCATCTCCAGAATGATTCCAGCAAGATGCTCAGGCGTCCGGTGGCACCGCATCCGGAAAAGACAATCTTCTTTCCTTCAATAACAGCCTTTGTACCGTCCTTCACCAGCTTCTCATACTCCATGCTCCTGAAGATCTTCTTAGCCATAGGATATATATCCAGGTCAACCGAAAGGAGTTTTTTCACCCCCTCAGAAGTGCTGGCGGCAAATACCTTGTCAAGATCACGGGTTTTGGGGTTTGCCTGTTCTGTTGGGAGCATCCCCAGATGAAACTGTGTTTCGTTATTCAGGAAGTGTTCAGCTTCCTGATGTGCTTTTGATTGCATAAACACTTCCTCCTGTTAATTCAATTAGTATTATGGAATCTATTGTATGTTATGAACTTCTTACGGTTATCCCGATACCGGGCCTGTCAGGGAGGGTCACCTTACCATCAACTATGGTGGCCCCTTCGTAAAGATCATTGCTTATCAGCAGGTTTCCGTCGAGGTCTGCCCAGTCGGCAAGGGGTGAGAGCTGTGCTGCGGCAGAGATGGCACATGAGGTCTCTGTCATGCAGCCGATAAGGATCTTCATCCCCATCTGCCTTGCCATAGTCATCATCTTGTAAGCCGCGTTCATTCCGCCGCACTTCATGAGCTTGACATTTATCCCTGTATAAAGGCCTCTCATTCCGAGAAGCTCAGGGAGCGTCTGGAGGGCCTCGTCGGCAAGTATCGGCACCGGGCTCCTCTCTGTCAGCCATGCAATATCATCCTTCTGTTCTTTTGGCATGGGCTGCTCAACAAAGATCACGTTCCTTTCACTGAGCCACTGTATCATCTCAAGGGCTTTCTCCTTATCCTTCCATCCCTGGTTGACATCAACGTAAACAGGTTTGCCGGTGACTGATCTGACAGTCTCGATCATCTCCCTGTCATTGTCTCTTCCAAGCTTGACCTTCAGGATACTGTAAACATCGGCTTCCTTAGTCTTTTCGGTCACAACATCGGGTGTATCAATGCCAATGGTAAAACTCGTAAAGGGCGTCTTCACAGGATTCAGCCCCCAGAGCCTGAACCACGGCTGACCGACAAGCTTCCCGGTGAGATCATGGAGAGCGATGTCGACCGCGGCCTTGGCAGCATAGTTGCCCGGCATGATATTCTCAACATAATCCAGTATATCTTCTATAAGGAAAGGATCAGAGAACTGTTCCAGGTTGACCTTTGAAAGGAATTCGGTAACCGACTTATGACTTTCACCGAGATAAGGGGGCATGGAAGCTTCGCCATAACCGATTACACCTTCATACTCGATCTCTGTAAGCACGACCGGGGTGGTTGTCCTTGAACTGGACGCTACCGTAAAAACGTGCTTAAGCTGCAGTTCATACGGTCTGAAACTCAGTTTCAGAACAGAGCTGCCCCGTTTATTTGCCGATCTCTTCATTTTATCTTCTCCGGCCGGTGATGCGGTGCATCCTGCAATAAGGGCACCGGCTGCCAGGCCTCCGAATTTAATGAACTCTCTCTTCTTCATATCAGAAATACCAGTTATGCTCCGCCACGCGCTGATAACCCTTCTCAGGGGGAACGCCTATGAACCTCTTCGCGCCGAGGAAGATGCTGCCGAGATATTCGCTGTAATTGACCCTCGTTGTATCAAGGCTGTTGATCTTCACCATCCCCGATGAGTGAATGACCTCCGTATCACCGATATACATCCCGGTATGTCCCATCCATTTCTTCCCGTCCCGCATATGTCCGAAGAAGACAAG